>JAFYTG010000184.1 GCA_017558945.1 Clostridia bacterium | reverse complement strand
GGCAAAGGATGCCGCAGGTGACAAGCTTGCCTTCCGTTACAGAGTAGGCGCAAACGATATTGCGGACGTTACCTACAAGGAATTTTACGAGAGAACTCAGGCGCTCGGCACAGCTCTTGCAGGCCGTGGGCTTACGGGCACTCATATTGCCTGCATCGGTGAAAACAGCTATGATTGGCTTACCTGTTATCTTACCGTGCTTCAGTCGGACGGCGTGTTCGTGCCCGTTGACAAGGAGCTTCCCGACAACGATATAAAGAACGTTGTAAACAACAGTGACTCCACCGTTATGTTCTGCTCTGCAAAGTATGAGGCAAGACTTCGTGCAATGGCAGACGAGCTTCCCAATATTAAGTACTTCATCTCCTTCACTCTTAAGGAGGATGACGGCAAGTTCTTATCCTTCGAGAAGCTTATTGAGGAGGGTCGTGAGCTTTACAAGAACGGCTCCGACGTATTCACCTCCCAGAAGCGTGACGAGTATTCTCTTGCACTTCTCGTTTACACCTCGGGTACTACGGGTCTTGCAAAGGGCGTTATGTTGTCCGAGCATAACCTCGTTTCCTGCGTAAAGTACGGACTTCAGGTCGCAACCATTCACACCACCGCACTTTCCGTGCTTCCTTATCATCACACGTATGAGGCTGTTGCAGGTATTCTTGTTGCACTTCACAAGAGATGCACCATCTGTATCAACGACAACCTCTCCGCAGTGCTTAAGAATCTTACCGTATTCAAGCCCGACTACATTTACCTCGTTCCCGCTTTTGCAGAGGTATTTTATAAGAGAATATGGGAAAATGCCGAAAAGACGGGCAAGGCAGATACTCTCCGCAAGGGTATCAAGATAAGCCGTATACTTATGAAGCTCGGTATCGACGTTCGTCGTAAGCTTTTTGCAACCGTTCACGAGGCATTCGGTGGAAATCTCCGTGAGATAGTTTGCGGAGGTGCTCCCATCCGTCCCGAGATAGGAGAGTTCTTTAACGATATCGGCGTAACCCTTCTCAACGGCTACGGTATTACCGAATGCTCACCCCTTGTAAGCGTTAACCCCTTGATGTTCAACGACCCCAACACCGTTGGAATTCCGCTTAAGTGCGTTGAGGTTAAGATTGACCGGCCCGATGAAGAGGGCAACGGTGAAATTATGGTCAAGGGCGACATCGTTATGATGGGCTACTACAAGATGCCCGAGCAGACCGCCGAGGCTCTTTCTGAGGACGGCTGGTTCAGAACGGGTGACTACGGAACTATTACCAAGTACGGTCAGCTCGTTATCACGGGACGTAAGAAGAACCTTATCGTTCTCACCAACGGCAAGAACGTATATCCCGAGGAGATTGAGAATTACATCGCAGGTATTTCTTACGTTAAGGAGGTCGTTGTTTACTCCATCAAGGACGAGGAGGGACACGAAACGGGTCTTTGCGCCGAGGTATTTCTTAACAAGGATTACCTTGAGGAAAAGGGCATTACCGACGTTGCCGCAACCATCAAGGCGGATATCAAGGAAAAGTGCGCAGAGCTTCCTACCTACAAGCAGATTTCCAAGGTCGTTGTCCGTGACGTTGAGTTTGAAAAGACAACCACCAACAAGATTAAGCGTCACGCTATCAAGAAGGACTGAATTTTTTGGGACTGAGTTTTTTACTCGGTCCCTTTACTTTAAATACTTTATTCGGGATTTGTTAATATTTTTGCGGTATAGTATTTACTACTTTCAAGGGGTGGTAAAATGAAAAAGCAGTTCAAAAATTTTAAAAACGAAATAAAAGCGAAAAAGGGCTCGTTCACGGTATACGTAATTCTGCGTATGATTGTGCTTTTAATACTGATACGCTCGTTTTTCAGGGCAGATTATGAGGGGATGTTCTACTGCGTTTTGACTCTGATACTCTTCTTTTTGCCCTCGCTTCTTGCAAAACGCTTCAAGATTGAGCTTCCGTCGGCGCTTGAGTCAATAATTTTCATATTCATCTTTTCTGCCGAAATTCTCGGAGAGCTCAACAGCGCCTATATTACAATACCTCACTTTGACACGGCGTTGCACACCGTCAACGGCTTTATCTGTGCCGCCTTCGGCTTCGCTCTTGTGGATATGCTTAACCGCGGGGGACAGAAAATAAGCCTTTCACCGCTCTATCTTTGCATAGTTGCCTTTTGCTTCTCGATGACCATCGGCGTGCTTTGGGAGTTTTTTGAGTTTTTTATGGATACCGTCTTTGCCCGTGATATGCAGAAGGATACCGTCATATCCGTTATACGCTCGGTAAAGCTTCATCCCGAGGGTAAGAATATTCCCGTCACGCTTGACGGCATTACCTCGGTTACCGTCAACGGACGGGAGCTCGGTCTCGGAGGCTATCTCGATATCGGGCTGTACGATACCATGAAGGATTTGCTTGTCAACTTCGTCGGCGCAGTAGTCTTTTGCTTCATCGGATATTTCTCTCTCAAGGGACGAAAAAGTCAGGTTGTCGAGGGTCTCGTTCCCAAAACGGTTGACAATTAATTGCTCAATAAGTCAAATTCACTTGACTATTCATTTTTCGTGTGATATGATTTTATACGACACATTTTATTGAGAGGTATAATATATGAACGTTTATGCACATTCAACGTCAAACGATTACGCGCTCAACACGATAGAGTATATGGTCAAGAAAAAGACCGACTCGGCAATAAGACTCAAGAGATTTCTTATCGTCTTTTTAGCCATCGTTATTGCCATCGGCGCTTGCTTCTTCGTTTCAAAGCTTCCCGCATTCGGTGCGGTAATCGTTATACTTATCGCCTTCGTTGTAAAGGTGCTCTGGAGCGGAACTAACATCGAATACGAGTACACCATTATTCAGGGCGAAATGACTATGGACGCTATAATCGGCGCTAAAAAGAGAAAGACTCTTGCCACCGCCGTTATCCGCAACGCCGAGTCCATTGCTCCCTATAAGAATAACGCTCCCGAGGATGCAACCGTTATAAACGCCTGCATTTCTCCCGACGATCCTGCAACCTGGTGTATGCTTTACAAGGATGAGGACGGAAACAAAATTGCTCTTCTCTTCTCGGCATACGATAAGGCGCTTGACATTATGTCCTACTATAACAGAGCCGCAACCTCAACCGAGCGTATAAATAAAGGAGCAACCGAATAAACTGATACAAAAAACGAAAGAGTGATTTGTATCAAACGCATTTTACCGCTTATTCTCTGTCTGCTTCTCGTCTCTTGCTCAAAGCCCGTTTTAAAAAATCCCCTTGCTGAAAAAAGCGCAACGGGGATATTCGTCTCTGACGGCACGGAATATCCCGTCACCGTCCTGAATGAAAACGGTGCGGTCACCGTAATTCCCGACAAGCCCGAGGGCTACTCCATAACCTTCACGCAGGACGGCTCGAGCGTCTCCTTTGACGGAATAACGCTTGACGGTGCAGACGGACTCTCACGCTTTTATCCGCTTTACGAAATGGCTCTCGGCATCAACACCGAGGTCACAAAAACAGAATTGAAGCATTCAAACGGATGTACATTTAAATGAAAACACAAAGATGCTTTGCGAGAATATCGCTGGACAATTTAATACATAATTTTTCGGTGATACGCTCACTCTGTCCGAGGGATTGCCGTGTAATGCCTATTATCAAGGCTGACGGCTATTCTCACGGAGCGGTGGAGATAGCCAAGGCACTCTCGCCGTATACCGATATTTTTGCGGTTGCCGAGCTTGAGGAGGCGCTTCAATTGAGAAGCGCGGGAATTGACGCCGAGATACTTATCCTCGGCTATACGACTCCCGATGCGGCACTCATTCTGTCGGATTATTCGCTGACACAGACGGTTATGAGCCTTGAGTATGCCGACGCTCTTGCCGAAAGCCTCGGAGCGTCAAGACTTCGCGTACACTTGAAGCTTGACACGGGTATGCATCGCTTCGGCTTTGATAGCGAATCCCCCGAGACCCTTGAGGAAATAAGGGCAGTTACCGAAATACCCTGCTTTGAGGTAACCGGTATGTTCACCCATTTTTGTGAGAGTGACGACCTTGACTCCGACTTCACCCGACTTCAGCTTGACCGCTTTAATAAAACGGTTGAGTCTCTTAAAAAAATGGGAATTGAAATTCCCAATCTGCATTGCGCCAACTCCGCCGCAGTGCTTACTCTTCCCGAAAGCCATATGAATCTCGTCAGACCGGGCTTGATTTTGTATGGAGCGTATCCGTCAAAGGCGGTGAAGGAGCAATACCTTTCACTCCATCCCGACAAGCCTCTTCGTGAGGTTATGACTCTTTCCTCGAGAATTGCTCAGATTCATTCTGTAAAAAAAGGAGAGGGAATAGGATACAGCCGTACGCACACCTTTGAGCGTGATTCGGTGGTTGCCACCGTCTCGGCAGGCTACGCCGACGGAATCCCGAGAAGTCTTTCGAATAAGGGGGAGGTAACCGTCAATTCCCATCGGTACAGAATCGTCGGAAACGTGTGTATGGACCTTGTAATGATTGATATCACAGGTCACGAGCACGAGGTTTTCGTGGGTGATGAGGTACAATTCTGGGGAGAAAAATCAGTCAGCATTGACGAATACGCTGATATTGCCGACACCATTAATTACACCTTGTATACGGGT
>JAFYTG010000183.1 GCA_017558945.1 Clostridia bacterium | reverse complement strand
GCAAAACTCCGCCGTACCAGCTGAATGAGCCGCCTGCAAATGAAATTTTGTTGTTCTTGAAAACCTTGTGTTTTTCAAGCATTTCAGTATAAGGCTCAATATTAGGCCAGGAATAATCCCAATATACAAGGTTTACCTCGGGAGGAACGAGTGACGCCTCCTTTTCGGTTACAAAGCCCTTATAGTAGCTTCCGTTGGGAGAATTTACACGGAAGAACATATCGTCCCAAATCAAAGGCTCATAGCCGTATTTCTTGCATATTTCGACGACTCTTTGGAGGTGCTTGTACATAATATCAACACGCTCCGAGTAGCCCGCTTTATCAAGATACTTGCCTCTGCCAAGCAGATGAGCCTCGTCCATACCGACGTTGATTTTACGGCTCTTGAGACTCTTGCTCATCGATTCGAGCATCTTGTCAATAAGCTCGTAAACCTCTTCGTTTGCAACGTTCATAATATTTGATATATCGCGGTACTTCTGCATTGCGGGCCAGGAGAACATACCCTCAAGGTGAGCGAGTGTCTGAATGCAGGGCATAAGCTCGATACCGAAGCGCTCAGCATACGCATCAAGCTCACGAAGCTCGTTTTGAGTATATCTTCCTCTCATATGACCGAAATACTTTTCATCGGGAATTTCGTAGGTATCCTCGGTATAAAGCATCATACAGTTATGACCCATAAGGGCGGACATTCTGATAAGCTTCTTGAGAGTGTCTATATTTACAACCGCATTTCTTGAGCAGTCAACCATATTTCCAAGATGGTTAAAGCGTAGATTTTCCGTTTTTGTGCAAGGCTCGTTTCCGCAAGAAATAAGCACACCGACCGCACGGAGAAGGGCGGTGAGTGAGGAGTAATGCACGGTAGCATTTGTTCCGTCGGATTCTATTTTTAAACCTTTTTTGCAGGTGCAGGGGATAGCCTCAATGGCAAGACCGCCCTCACCCCATTCAGCTGTAGTATCCTTTATTGCTTCGCAGACGGTATTTGAATATTCGCATTTGTTAGTAATGATGATTTTCATAATAAAACTCCATATTGATTAGAAAATAAGTTGAACGAGTAGCATATATACAACTGTGCCGACACCTATTGATAAAAGCATCTGCCTTTTCCAAAGATGCAAAAGAATGACAGCCACAAGCGCTATTGCCTCGGGAATACCGTGAGAGCCTGCAAAGAGGTCAACACCCTTAAGACAGTAAACGAGAAGAAGTGCAAATATTGCGGGAGGCAGAGCCTTGCCGAGATAGGTTATGGATTTCGGTGGATTTTTCATCCGCGAAAAAACAAGAAAGGGAAGCGCCCTTGTAAGCACCGTCGCAAGCGTAAGCATAAGCACGGTAATAATAATCTGTCCCGTCGTCATTCAAGACCACCTCGCTTTTCAATAGTCTTGGAAAATGCAAGAAGTAGCGTGAGTATCAAAATCATTGACGGTATCAGGAATGATTCTTTACCGAAAATAATAAGACACAGCGCGGTAGAAGCAAGACCAATCATCGAAGTGTAGTGCTTTTTCTCCTTGAGTAATTGCTCAAGGAAGATTACTGCAAACATTGCCGTCATAACGAAATCGAGTCCTTCGGTGCTGAAGGGGAAAATACTGCCGATAAGACTACCGACGGTTGCACCCGTTATCCAGTACAGATGATTCAAAAGAGTTACGAAGAACATAAACCATACTCTGTCGGATTTTTCAGAGGGCGTTGCGGTATAGTTTATGGAGAAGGTCTCGTCACACAGACCGTAGACGAGATACGGCTTCATATTACCCGTTGACTTATATTTTTCAAGCATAGACACTCCGTAAAACAGATGCCTTGCCTGAACCATAATACCCATCAAAAAGGCTTGTATTGGTGAAAAAGCTGAGGTCAGAAGGCTCACTCCCACAAATTCGAGTGATCCGCCGAATACCGCAACGCTCGTCAAGGTCGGAAGCCAAGGCGGAAGTCCCTTTGACCGTGCGAAAATTCCGTACGACATTCCAAGGAATAAAAAGCCTGCCATTATCGGTACGGTATGCGGAAATGCTGATTTGAGTGAGCAGAGAATTTTCTTTTTCATATTCAAATATGGAAGCACCTTTCAATATCGCGGTCACGTCCTACAACGAGAACGGTGTGATTTGCCGAGAATACAAGGTCGGGCGAAACCGTCATATTGATTTTGCCGTTCTCCTTGTACGCAATAATGTTGATGTTGTATTTTTTGCGGATATTTAATTCAAGAATTGTCTTACCGTACCAGCTCTCAGGAACAACAAGCTCGAATATCGAATGATCGCTGTCAATCTGTATAAAGTCGAGAATATGCTCCGAGGTATATCTCGTTGCAGCCCATTCAGCAAGCTGCTTTTCGGGATATATTACCTCGTCTGCACCGTTGCGAAGAAGAAACTTTTCGTGAATATCACTTGAAGCACGGGATACCACCGTTTTTGCACCAAGCTCCTTTAAGAGACTTGTAGTTTCGAGCGATGCCTGAAAATCGTCGCCAATCGTTACGATGCAAAGATCGTAATTGTCAACCCCGAGTGAGTCGAGAAAGTCACGGTTTGTTGAGTCCCCGATGAGTGCGCCCGTAACGTAAGGAAGAATAGAATTGACTCTCTCCTCAATTTTGTCTATTGCCATTATTTCGTGCTTGTCCTCTGCAAGCTTTTGAGCTGTATGCTGACCGAAAAGCCCAAGTCCTATAAGTAAAACCGATTTCATATAATCTCCTTATCCAACGATAATTTTTTCTACGGGAAGCTTTGACGAGGTATTGCGTGTTCCCGAAAGGGTTGCGTAAATCAGCGTAAGACCGCCCACTCGTCCAAAAAACATAAGCAGAATCAGTATGATTCTCGATACGGTTGAAAGGCTCGTTGTAATGCCTACCGTAATACCGACCGTTGCAACGGCTGAAGCCGTTTCAAAAAGACAGTCTATAAGCGGAAGTGACTCAACGAGGCTTATCACAAATCCCGATATCAAGAATAAAAACATATAGAGCAAAAGTATAGCCAATGCGTGTCTTACGGTCGAATCGTCAACGCGGCGCTTGAACATCTGTGCTGAGTCTCGTCTTTTGAATACCGAAATTGACGCTGAAAGAATTACCGCGAGTGTTGTTATTTTCATACCGCCGGCAGTTGAGCCGGGTGCACCTCCCACAAGCATAACACCCATCATAATAACCTTTGAAACGTCATTCATTGCGTTGATGTCAACGGTGTTAAAGCCCGCCGTACGAAGTGTTACGGATTGAAAGACAGAGGCGAGCGTGCGTGTCTTTAAATCGAGAGAGGAAAAGTCTGTAAGGAAGAAGTATGCCGCGGGAAGTATGATCAATATAGCGGTAAACAGAATTACAACCTTTGATTGAAACGAATAGCGTCTGAAGGAAAGCTTGTGCGTTTTTATATCCTGCCAGGTGAGAAAGCCGAGGCTTCCGCAGATAATGATCAAGCAAATAACGAGGGTTACAAACGGATGTGAAACGTAAGAGGTGAGTGACGAGAAGGGACCCTTGATACCCATAAGGTCAAAGCCTGCGTTACAGAAGGCTGAGATTGAATGGAAAAACGAGTACCATATTCCACGTCCCACTCCAAACTCACTGCAAAAGGTTATAGACAGAAGCACAGCGCCCGTCAACTCAACAATTCCCGTCACGAGCAGAATGAAGCGTGTATATTTTACTATTCCGCCGACCTGATGAGCTGAGACGGCATCCTGCATAGCACTTCTTTGGGCAAGGCCTATTTTTTTGCCCGTAAGCATATAAGCAAGCAGCATCATAGTGATAACTCCGAGACCGCCTATCTGTATCAGCGTGAGTATTACAGCCTGACCGAAGCCCGACCAGTAGGTTGCCGTATCCTGAACGATAAGTCCCGTCACACAAGCTGTACTTGTTGCAGTAAACAGAGCGTCAACGAATGACGTTTTTTCACCGCTTCTTGAGGCTATCGGAAGGGTTAGCAAAAGACTTCCGATAAGTATCAGCAAGGCAAAGCCGATAATGATTTTTTGAAAGGATGAAATCCTGAATAAGTTAAGTTTTTTCAAAGCAATTTCCTTTTAAAATAATATAAGTTTATTATATAACATTTTTATTTCAAAATCAATAATTGAACGTAAATTTTACAATATACTTGAAAGACTATGAGTTATATGTTAAAATCAATACGGGAGGATGCTATGAAGAAATTTTTAAAAGCTTTAGTTATTTGTTTGATAATACTTTTGCCGATACTCGTCGGCTGTAAAAGTGAGCCATCGCTCAATATCCTTGAGGTGCATTTTATTGACGTAGGTCAGGCGGATGCAACACTCGTTTTATGCGGAGATAAGACGATGCTTATTGACGGCGGAAACGTTGATGATTCCGACCTTATTTATTCTTATCTTAAAAGCCATTCGGTTGACTTCATTGATTATATGATTGCCACTCATCCGCACGAGGACCATATAGGAGGGTTGTCAGGAGCCTTGAGGTATGCCGACGTCGGCACGGTTTATTCTCCCGTTTCCGAGTACTATGCAGAGGTCTTTCAGATTTTTGCGGAGCAGGTCGGGGAGAAGAGTGTTGAGATTACTGTTGCAGAGACAGGAGATACCTTTTCACTCGGTGATGCAGACGTTGAGATAATCGGAGTCAATTCTGCCGAGGGTGAGAATAATAGCTCTATCGTCTTGAGAATAACTCACGGGGACGTTTCGTTTATGTTCACCGCCGATGCCGAAAGAGATACTGAGACGGTAATTCTTGACAGCGGAGCAAGGCTTAAGAGTACCGTCTTGAAGGTAGGTCATCACGGTAGCTCGGACTCTACTACATATCGTTTTTTGAAGGAGGTTAATCCCGATTACGCAGTAATATCGGTGGGTGATGATAATCCCTACGGTCATCCGCATTCCGAGACCTTAAGCAGATTAAAAGACGCAGGAGTTACGGTTTACCGTACAGACGAGCAAGGGGATATCATTTGCAAAAGCAACGGCAAGAGCGTTGAATTTGAGTTTTCGGAGAAAAAGCCTACGGCAGATATAAATATTAATAACTGCGACTACGTTATAAACCGTCGTTCAAAAGTGTTTCACAAGCCCGATTGTGAGGGCGTTGGTGCAATGAGCGAGCATAACAGAGAGGCTTTTATAGGTACGAGGGAGAAGCTTATCGCGGACGGATATACTGCTTGCGGAGGCTGTAAGCCGTAAAAAATAAGGTGCCGTATCAAATGATACGGCACCTTGCTTTTTTAGTTTTCAAATTCAGGGGAGTTTGCTTTGTCAAAGAGCTGTTCAACCTCATCCGAGGGCTTCTTGGTAGCAAGTGTTACAGCAACGGCTGCGATAAGGCTTGCGATGAAGCCGGGGAGAATTTCGTAAATACCGAGACCGCCGAGGAATGAGAGCCAGAGAATGTCAACGAGCGCACCCACAACGATACCAGCGATAGCACCTGCAAAGTTGAATCTCTTCCAGAAGAGAGAGAGGAGAATGGTAGGACCGAATGCCGCGCCGAATACACCCCAAGCGTTGGAAACGAGACCCATAATGGAGGATGCGTTGGGGTTAGCCGCAATGAGAACTGCGATTACGGAAATAACGAGAACTACGATTCTGCCTGCCCAAAGCATTTCACTGTCGGAAGCCTTGTTCTTACGGAAAATAGGCTTGTAAACGTCACTTGCAAATGCACTGGATGCCGCGAGAAGCTGGCTGTCTGCGGTACTCATAGAAGCCGCAAGAACTGCGGAGAGAAGAATACCTGAAAGTATTGCGGGGAAGTACTTACGTACCATATTGATGAATACAAGCTCGTTGTTGGTTGTGATAGAGCCTGCGATGTCGGGTACTGCACGTCCTACGATACCGATAACTGCCGCAAATGCGAGAATGATAACTGTCCAGGAAATACCGATCTTTGCACTCTTGCGAAGCTCCTTCTGGCTACGGAGAGACATAAATCTGATGATGATGTGAGGCATACCGAAGTATCCGAGACCCCAAGCAAGACCGGAAACAATTGATTTCCAGTTGGAGAAGAGATCCCAGAAGCCGGGAACGTCGGTGGAGATGCTTGCAAAGGAGATTGCTTCGCCTGTAAGAAGAACGAATATAGGAGCGATAAGCATAGCACCGAGTATGAGAAGACCCTGGAAGAAGTCGGTCCAGCATACTGCGGAGAAGCCACCGAGGAAGGTGTAGGAGATAATGATGAGTGCCGCAATGTACATTGCAACTGTTTCGTTAAGCGAGGGGATAACCGTGCTGAAAAGTGTTCCGCACGCCTTGATGCTGGATGCGGCGTAAATGGTGTATGCTACGAGGAATACTACCGCACAGATAATCTGAAGGGCACGTGACTTTGAAAGGAAACGGTTTGTAAGATACTGGGGAATGGTGATAGAGTCGTTTGCTACTATTGAGAAGCGTCTGAGACGGGGAGCCTGATAGAGCCAGCTGAGAGCATAACCGATACCGAGACCGATAGCGATCCATACCTCACCGAGACCCAAGGCAAATATAGAACCGGGAAGACCCATAAGCACCCACGCGCTCATATCGGATGCGCCTGCCGAAAGGGCTGATACCCAAGGGCCCATCTGACGTCCGCCGAGGAAGTAGGTCTTTTCACCGCCGTTTTTGCTCTTGAAGAAGAACCATACGCCTATGGCAAGCATAAACGCAAGGTAAACGATAAACATAATAACTTCTGCATTCATTGTTTTGTACTCCAATTTCATAATTGTATAATTGTATACAAGAGTATATCACAATTATGAATAAAATGCAACACTATTGTATAAAAAAACAGCATTTTCTTAAAAAAATCAAGAAAATGCTTGTTTTGTGATTAAAATAACGGTGTGGAGAAGTATCTTTCCGCAGTATCGGGGAGGACGGTCACAACCGTCTTACCTCGGCCGAGCTTACGCGCAAGCTTGATTGCCGCCGCAACGTTCGTGCCGCTTGATATACCGCACATAATTCCCTCAAGGCGTGCAAGGTCCTTTGCGGTCTTGATTGCCTCGTCATCCTTGATGATACATATATC
>JAFYTG010000182.1 GCA_017558945.1 Clostridia bacterium | reverse complement strand
CGCAGGGATGCTTTTTCTTCATATCAAGCTTATCTCCGACTCTCATTATCACGGCGCCTTTACCTCCGATTCTGCCTATATTTTCTCCATTATATAATTATTCAATATATTCTATCATAAATTTTCCACTTTGAAAAGGGGCATACACAAAAATTATTTAAAATTTACATAAAAAAACAATGCACCGTAAATGGTGCATTGTCGTTAAAAATCAATATTCTGAATTTATTGTTATATCCGAATATTCGCGTCTGATTATCTCAAGCGCCTTAGCGCTCTTGGTCTTAACGGTGAGGCTTTGAGTATTGCACTTAATGAACACGCCCTCTCCGAAGGTATCAACTCCCGCGGGAATATAGAGCGAAGTAAGAGCGCCACAGCCGTTAAACGCATTGTTTCCGATTTCGGTTACAGCCTCGGGAAGAATAATGCTCTGAAGTCTTGCACATACCCAGAACGCACCGCGTCCGATTGAGGTAACGGTTTCGGGAAGCTCAACCGAGGTTGCCTTGGTACAACGGTAAAAGGCGTAATTACCAATGCTTGTGATACCCTCGTGAACCTTGATGGTCTTAACGTTTATCTCTTCACCGTTCTGAGAAACGTAATACATAGGAGTGAAGGTATAGCCCTTAATCTTGTTCTTATCACAGATGTACGGGAAGTTCTTCATTTTACCCGAACCGCTTATCTCAAGGTCCCAAACACCCGTTCTGCGTTCATAAATAGCACAAAAGGCGTTATCACCTGCGGCTGCGAATACCTTGACGGGCTTTGTCGCTACCGTTCCATCCGACTGTGCGGTAACGGCAGAGCCGCTTGCTCCGTACTTCTGATTGAAAAGCTCTGCATACTCGTACGCATAAGAGCTTTCGGGTGCAATGATCGTAACGGTCTGCTGATAGAAAATATTACCCTTGAAATCCTTAGCGGACTCACCGAGGGTCACGGCTTTAAGGCTGTCGGCACGTCCGAAGGAGTTAATAACCGCGCTGACGAGACCCGAAAGCGTAATATTTTCAATCAAGGTTCCTCGAATAAACTGAAGTCCGACAGACTCAACGCTTGCAGGCACGCTGATTGAGGTTGCCTTCGTGAGATTATAGAAGGCGAAATCGCCGATTGCGGTAATTCCGTCGGAAATAACAATGCTTTTAATTACCAGCTTGTACTCCTGCCAGGGAGCAGGGTCATAGCTCTTGGTGTAATTGCGGATAGCTCCCTCACCCGATACGGTGAGAACGCCGTTTGCGTCGATAACCCAGGAGATATTACCGTCAATACCTTCTGCAATATTCTGATTTTCGTCGGTTTCGGCATCAATATACTTAAGGGTAATTCCGTTCAGCCTTGCATATTCGTCAGCTGCGGAATCCTTGTAGCAATTAAGCACGAAGCCGTCAACTATCTTATACTCGGCATCGTAATAATAGCCGATAGCACGGTCTCCGATATAGGTAACGCTTGCAGGCACGGTAAGACTCTTAAGGCTTGTGCACTCGCGGAATACGTAATAGTGAATAGCAGTCAGTGTATCGGGAAGATTTATGCTTGTAAGCGCACTGCATTTAAAAAATACCGAGGGCTCAAGCGTTTCAACCTTATTTCCGAGCTTAACCGTTTCAAGCGCCGTGCAGGAATCAAACGCAGTGCTCTCCAAAGTCTTTACCGACTCGGGAAGCGTAATGCTCTTAAGCGCTCGGCAATTGGCAAAGGTTCTTGAGGGAAGGCTTTCCAAGGTCTTTGGAAGAGTAACTCTTTCAAGAAGCAGGCAGCCCTCAAGCACCGACACGCCAAGAGATTTTACGCTGTCGGGAATAACTATCTCGGTAATATTCGTGCAGGAAAAGGCGCTGAAGCCGATAGTCTCAACGGTGCTCGGGATTATAATCTCTCCAAGAGACGAGCAGCAGTAAAACGCTTCATCGCCGATAGACTTAACACCCACGGGGATATTAACGCTCTTAATGTGATAGCAGGTATCAAACGCACCGTTTCCAATGCTTGTAACGGTAGACGGAATGGAAACGCCTGTGAGGTTGGTTTCGGAAAAGGCGAATGCACCAACGGTCGTAACGCCCTCCTTGACGACTACGCTTGAAATATCTCGGCGGTAATCGTACCAAGGGGTATTAGGCCAAGGATAATTGGTATAATCGGTCATTGCACCGCTACCGCTTATGGTAAGGATGCCGTTCGAGTCAAGAGACCAGGTAACAGAGTCTCCGCACTTTCCCGAGGCAACGGAGTCAAAGCTCGACTCATCCTCGAAGTCTATGCCGTTTAAGGACGCGTAGCTCTCGGCATAGCTTCCCTCAACACCGTACATAACGGCGTTAGCGCAATATCCGAAGGCATTCTTGCCTATGGAGGTGACGTTTTCTCCTATACGTACGGAGTCAAGTCCCGTGCAGCCATAAAAGGCACTCCCTCCTACGGTGGTTACACTGTCGGGAAGATATATTTTCTCAAGCTGAACACAGCCGTTAAACGAATTGCCTCCGATTGTTTCCATCGTACTTCCAAAATCCACGGTCTCAAGTGAATAAAAATCGTAGAATGCATTTTTGCACAGAGCGGTTATGCCATCCTCTATAATAACGTAATACGTATGGTTATAATGCGACGACCAGCTCGCTGAGCTTACCGAGCCTCTTCCCGAAACGGTTAAAGTACCGTTTGAATCAAGCGACCACGTAGCATTCGTACCGCACTTGCCCGAGTCTATCTCCGCGGCAAGCACGGACGTCGTAATAACTGCACAAAGCAGTAGAGCCAGTGCAAGCGTCAAAAAAATTCTTCTTCGCATTTAATTTTCTCCCGAATAAAATAAATTTCCATTTTCATTATATATTAAAATCCCTCAAAGTCAAGCATTTTTTAAAAGAATAAGGCTACGTACCCCTTCGGGCAAGCAGCCTTGATCTCACACGTTATTGAATGCGTTGAAATTATCTTTTCTTGGTGTTTATCTCCTCAACTATCATTGCGATAAACTCGTCAAGCTTCATGGAGGTCATAGCCTGAGTATCACGGCGACGTACAGAAACTGTACCCTCCTCCTGCTCCTTATCGCCTATTACAAGCATATAAGGAATCTTCTTGAGCTGAGCCTCACGCACCTTGTAGCCCGTCTTTTCCTGACGCTTGTCTACCTCACACTTAACGCCTGCCCTCTCGAGCGCCTCCATAACCTTATCCGTATACTCGTTGTTGCGGTCGGTGATGGGGAGGAGTCTTACCTGAACGGGAGAAAGCCAGGTAGGAAGTGCGCCTGCATACTTCTCGATAAGAAGCGCGAGCGTTCTCTCGTAGCAGCCGAGAGAGGTACGGTGAATGATATAAGGTGTCTTGGCGGTATTGTCGGAGTCGATATATTCCATACCGAACTTCTTTGCAAGAAGCATATCTATCTGGATGGTTACGATGGTATCCTCTTTGCCGAATACGTTCTTGCACTGGATGTCAAGCTTAGGTCCGTAGAATGCCGCCTCGTCAATACCTATCTTGTAGTTGTCTTTTCCAAGATACGTGTCAAGAAGCTCGCCCATTATTGCCTGCGCCTCATTCCATTGTTCAGGCGTGCCCTCGTATTTGTCTGTGCG
>JAFYTG010000181.1 GCA_017558945.1 Clostridia bacterium | reverse complement strand
TAAGTTTGATACGGTTTCCACCTACGCTCAGGGAATCACCGATGCCGCACACCGTGCTAAGCCCGATATCACAGTATCTCTCCAGTGTGCAAGCTGGTCCAACTCCTACGTTACGGGTCTTGGAAACGATTACTTTGCAACGATGGATTACGTTTCCGGTGACTTTTACGCAGACCGTGACGCAACCGATATCGTTTGCCGTCTCCTTCCAAACCTTTCTCAGAACAATCCCTTTGAGTATATGATTTCACGTGCTCCCGACCTTGCATATCACACTGCTATCAAGGACAAGAGCGAAATTCTTCTTCAGGCATATACCGCATTCCTTTGTGGAGGAAGCTTCCTCTTCATTGATGCTATCGACCCCGACGGAGGACTTAACGTTGAGCTTTATAAGATGATGGCGGACGTAAAGCGCGAGCTTGAGCCCTTCTTCAAGACCATTGACTATGAGGCAAGCGTGCTTCGTGACGTTGCCGTATATGTCAACTTTGATTCCTATACCGACCGTCGCTCCGAGAACAGACCCGCTATCGAGCTTGGACATTACTGCGGAGTTATCCGTGAGAAGCTTATGACTCTCAACAAGGCGCTCTCCCGTGCTCATATCGACTACGATATCCTCACCGAGAAGAATATCGACGAGCTTTCACGCTATAAGGTTATAATCCTTCCCGACCTTTACCGTATGAGTCAGAGCGAGTGTGAGAAGATACGTCGATACGTTGAAAACGGCGGCCGCATCTTCGTTACGGGCTGCTCCTCTGCACTCTCCACCGATGGTACGAATAAGGATAAGTTTATGCTTGAGGACGTTCTCGGCGTTAAGTATAATAAGTTTGTTGACAGAATTCCCGTATATATGGCTCCCACCGAAAAGGGACAGAAGTTCTTTGAGCATTTCAACGAGACCTATCCCGCAATGTTCACCGAGGCGGCTGTTACCGTCGACGTCGCAAATGATTCTGCAGACGTTCTTGCAACCGTTACCTATCCCTTTACCGATAGCCGTAACTTCCACCGTTATTCCTCTGCTATCAGTAATCCTCCCAGCGAGAAGACCGACATCCCCGCGCTCGTTTATAACAAGTACGGAAAGGGTGCTTCTATGTACTCCTTCGCTCCCTTCGAGCGCTCTAAGACCGTATGTAACTACGATATTTTCGCAACCCTTATCAATTCTCTTATCGACGAGAATGGCGGTGCAATTTTCGATACCGACGAGTGTCAGTATCTCGAGCACGTTATCCGTCACAGCGCCGAAAAGAAGCATTACACAGTATCCCTTCTTAACTATCAGAACACCAAGAAGATCGCACCTCTTTACAACGTGTGCTTCTCACTTCTTCTTGATATTGAGCCCAAGAAGGTTTACACCAACCTTGGCACTGAGGTTAAATGGGAAAAGCGTGACGGCAAGCTTTATTTCGACCTTGCAAGGCTTGACATCTACGACGTTATTTATATTGAGTATTAATTGCAAAATAGCCTATCCACGTGGTAGGCTATTTGTATAATTAAGGAGATCTTTTATGGAAAAATGGTATAAAAAGAGTTATTTCAGAAACCTCGTTGATATGCATATCCCCAGCGGAGAGCAAAATCTTGAGAATTTTGATGCCGAAAAGTATGCTGAGTGTATGGAGATAGCGGGCGTTGATACCGCCTACGTTTACGCTTCCAACTGTCTTGGACTTTGCCTCTTTCCCTCCGAGGTAGGCTTCCGTCATTCAATTACATATAAAAGAGATATATTCGGTGAAACCGTCGCCGCGCTCAAGAAAAGAGGTATTCGCGTTATTGGTTACCTTAATAGCTGGTGTTCAGAGGGCGCACGCCGTCATCCCGAGTGGCAGATAACCGATTCCGGCGGTGTCCACGCAGGTGATGCAGGACGCTTTGGCACCTGCTGTCCCAATTCTCCTTACCGTGACTATTTCCACAGCCTCGTTTATGAAATGGTATCGAAGTACGACATCGAGGGTCTCTGGGTAGATATGATAGGCTACTTTATGCCTAATTGTGTTTGCCCCTGGTGTAAGCAAAAATACAAGGAGGAAACGGGCTTTGACATCCCCTCCACTATCAGCTGGACCGATCCTAACTACATACGATACATACAGTTTAAGGTTGATTCCGTTTCCCGATATGCAAAGGGAATCGTTGATGCGGCTCACCGTGCTAAGCCCGATATCACCGTATCTCTCCAGTGTGCTGCCTGGGCGGATTCCTTCGTTACGGGTCTCGGTGACGACTACTTTGCATCAATGGATTACGTTTCGGGAGACTTTTACGCAGACCGTGACGCAACCGATATCGTTTGCCGTCTCCTTCCAAACCTTTCTCAGAACAATCCCTTTGAGTATATGATTTCCCGTGCTCCCAGACTTAAATATCATACCGCAATTAAGGATAAGAGCGAAATTCTTCTTCAGGCCTATACAGCATTCCTTTGCGGTGGAAGCTTCCTATTTATTGATGCTATTGACCCCGACGGAGGACTTAACGTTGAGCTTTACAAAATGATGGCAGACGTAAAGCGTGAGCTTGAGCCCTTCTTCAAGACCATTGATTATGAGGCAGAGGTGCTTCGTGACGTTGCCGTGTATATCAATTTTGACTCCTATACCGACCGTCGAGCCGAAGGAAAGCCCGCGGTGAACGTTCATAATTTTGCAGGTGTCATATGTGAGAAGCTTGTTAATATCAATAAGGCTTTTTCACGTGCTCATATTGACTACGATATCCTCACCGTTAAAAATATCGACGAGCTTTCACGCTATAAGGTCGTCATTATTCCCGACCTCTACCGTATGAGTCAGCGCGAGTGCGAAAAGATTCGCCGATACGTTGAAAACGGTGGACGCATCTTCGTTACCGGCTGTACCTCTGCACTTTCTACCGACGGTACAAACAAGGATAAGTTTATGCTTGAGGATGTTCTCGGCGTAAAATACCGCGAGTTCGTTGACAGAATGCCCGTATATATGGCCCCTACTGCCAAGGGACAGAAATTCTTTGAGCATTTCAACGAGACCTATCCCGCAATGTTTACCGAGGCGGCTGTAACCGTTGACCTTGCAAATGAAAGCGCTGAGGTTCTCGCAACCGTTACCTATCCCTTTACGGATGCCCGCAACTTCCACCGTTATTCCTCGGCTATCAGTAATCCTCCAAGTGAAAAGACCGATATTCCCGCTCTTGTTTATAACAAGTACGGTAAGGGTGCTTCAATGTATTCCTTTGCTCCGTTCGAGAGAACTGACGAGGTATGTAACTACGATATTTTCTCAGGTCTTATTTACGCCCTTGTCAACGAAAACGGCGGTGCAATTTTTGAGACCGACGAGTGTCAGTATCTTGAACACGTTATCCGTCACAGCGAGGAGAAGAAGCATTACACAGTATCCCTTCTCAACTATCAGAACGTTAAGAAGATTCTTCCTATGTACAACGTTAATTTCTCACTTAAGCTTGACATTGAGCCCAAGAAGGTTTACACCAACCTTGGCACCGAGGTTAAATGGGAAAAGCGTGACGGCAAGCTTTATTTCAACCTTGCAAGGCTTGACATCTACGACGTTATTTATATTGAGTATTAATAAAATTGTGCCTTGCCTGATAAACGTGCAAGGCACTTTTTATCGTTTTGAGTCAAGACAAATTGACGATATTCAAACGCCGAATGCCTCAGACGAAAATAAAAGCGGCGCTTTTAATTCTGTCGACCTTGGGTATAAAACCGTTTTAAATCACGTGTATATGTAGTATCCGAATAAATATGGCTGGGTATTGTGATTGAAATATTATAGGATAATTAAAACTTTTATG
>JAFYTG010000180.1 GCA_017558945.1 Clostridia bacterium | reverse complement strand
TCTGCAAGGGAGAAAAATTCTGAGGTGGGTGATATTTTATTGAAATCTATTCCGTCGGAAAGCCTTAACGAAAGCATAACGTATTCAAGTTCTTTATCCGAGCTTGTAAGCTTTTGAATACCGTCACGCCTTAACGGGTTGTCGAGAAACGCATCAATGCTGCTCGGAGAATAAAAGCGCTCACCGTCGAGATAAGAATGAGCCGCCGCACCGATACCGACGTATTCCTCGGCACGCCAATACTTGAGGTTGTGGCGTGACCTTCTGCCGTCTCTTGCGAAGTTGGACACCTCGTAATGCTCAAAGCCGTGACGGGAAAGCGTATCGCATGCCTTATCCCACATTTCCTCCTCGGTATCCTCGCTTGCAAGTGAGAGGGAATCTCCTCTTTTATGCCTTACGCCGAAAACCGTCTTTTCCTCAATTGAGAGGGTGTAAAGCGAGAGGTGGTCGGGTGACAGAACTATTGCTTTTTCAAGAGTATCCTCAAGAGTTTCAATCGTCTGGTGGGGAATACGCACCATCAAATCGAGAGAAATATTGTCAAAGCCTACGCTTCGTGCGGCTTTTACCGTGTTTTCAACGTCGAGCGGTGAATGCCGTCTGCCGAGAGCCTCAAGCTCGTTTTTTTGCATACTCTGTACACCGAGGCTTAATCGGTTGACTCCGAGTGAGCGGAAAAGACCGAGCCTTTCGGGAAGGTTGGCAAGGCTTGATGGGTTTGCTTCAAGCGTAATTTCGGCATTTTCCGTAACGTGAAACGCATCATTTAATGCCGAAAACACTTTTTCAGCACCGTTTTCGGTCATAAGACTCGGAGTGCCTCCGCCGAAAAATACGGTGTCTGCCGTGATGTCCTGTCCCTTATATGACAGAAGCGCCGTTACCAGCGCTTCTTCATATAATTCTCTTTTTCTTGTGTCGGGTACGGAATAAAAGTCGCAATAAAGACACTTTGCATCACAAAAGGGGTAGTGAATGTATATGCCCTTATTCATCGAGCTTAAGCACCGCCATAAACGCCTCGTGAGGTACCTCGACCGTACCGAGCTGGCGCATTTTCTTTTTACCCTCTTTTTGCTTTTCGAGAAGCTTCTTCTTACGGGTGATATCACCGCCGTAGCACTTGGCAAGAACGTCCTTGCGCATTGCCTTGACGGTCTCTCGCGCGATTATCTTGCCGCCGATTGCCGCCTGAACGGGTATTTCAAAAAGCTGACGCGGAATGTTTTCCTTGAGCTTTTCAACTATCTTTCTTGCTCTTGCATACGCCTTCTCGGAGTGTACGATAAACGAGAGAGCGTCAACGATATCGCCGTTGAGCATAATGTCAAGCTTTACAAGGCTTGACTTTTCGTAGTCGGACATTTCGTAGTCAAGGGATGCGTAGCCCTTCGTACGCGACTTGAGTGCGTCGAAGAAGTCGTAAACGATTTCGTTGAGCGGAAGTCTGTAATGAAGCTCAACTCTGTCGGTGGTGATATATTTGGTGTCGATGAATACTCCTCGGCGGTCCTGACAGAGATCCATAATCGTGCCTACGTACTCCTTGGGAGAGAGTATGGTCGCCTTAACCATAGGCTCGCAAATCTCCTCCGCCTCGTCTGCCGCGGGGAAGTTCTGAGGATTGTCGATATATTTTACCTCGCCTGATTTCATTACCGTCTTGTAGATAACGCCGGGTGCGGTGGTGATAAGATCAAGGTTGAATTCGCGCTCGAGTCTGTCCTGAATGACCTCCATATGAAGAAGTCCCAAAAAACCGCATCGGAATCCAAAGCCGAGTGCCGCAGAGCTTTCTGCCTCGAAGGTGAGAGCCGAATCGTTGAGGCGAAGCTTTTCAAGTGCGTCTCTCAAATCGGTATAGCGTGCGCCGTCCGCAGGATAAATACCGCTGTAAACCATCGGCAAAACCTTTTTAAAGCCGGGGAAGGCTTCCTCTGTGGGATTATCTGCAAGGGTTACGGTATCACCGACCTGCGTATCGTCAAGTGATTTTATGGCGGCGGTAATGTAGGCAACCTCACCTGCATACACCGTGTCACGCTTTTCGGGTCCGAAGGGACGGAGATGTCCGACCTCGACAACCTCGAATTCGGCACCCGTGTTCATCATACGGATTTTGTCTTTAGCCGAAAGCTTACCGTCCATAATGCGTACGTAAACGATAACTCCTCGGTAGGCGTCGTATACCGCATCGAAGATAAGCGCCTTGAGGGGCTTTTCGGTATCGGTCTTGGGGGCGGGTATATATTCTACGACCGCATCAAGCACGTCCTTTATATTAAGTCCCGTCTTTGCCGAAATGCAAGGTGCATCCTCTGCGGGTATGCCAATGATTTCCTCGATTTCGTTTTTGACCCTGTCGGGATTAGCGGCGGGCAGATCTATCTTATTTATGATGGGCAAAATTTCGAGGTCGTGGTCAAGGGCAAGGTAGGTGTTTGCAAGGGTCTGTGCCTCAACGCCCTGAGATGCGTCGACCACCAATAATGCACCCTCGCAGGCTGAAAGTGAACGCGAAACCTCATAATTGAAGTCCACATGACCGGGGGTGTCAATAAGGTTGAAGGTATAGCTTTGTCCATCGTCTGCGGTATAGTCAAGCTTTACCGCTCTTGCCTTGATAGTGATACCTCTCTCGCGCTCAAGGTCCATATTGTCAAGTAATTGCTCCTCCATTTCACGCGTCTGAACAGTGTCGGTTATTTCGAGAAGTCTGTCAGCAAGCGTGCTTTTTCCGTGGTCTATGTGAGCAATAATACAGAAATTACGAATGTTTTCGGGATTGTACATTTATCAAATTCCTTTTTAAAGATTTGTACATTTTTGAAAATTTGTGCCACAGGTTTCCCTGTGGCACAGTTTTCGGCAATATGTTCTTTACTCTGCCTGGGGAGCTTCAACGGGGCATACGGAAGCGCAGGTACCGCAGTCAACGCACTCGTCAGCGTTGATAACTGCAACACCGTCACCTTCGCTGATACAGCCGGTGGGGCACTCGCTGATGCAAGCACCGCAGTTGATGCACTCGTCAGAAATCTTGTAAGCCATTTTATTGTCCTCCTTTGAGTTAATAATTTAACGCATATTATTTTAGCACAAATAATGCTAATTGTAAAGTGGAAAATTAAAATTATTCTTTTTCCAGCTTTTTGAGCTCTTCGTCGTCGGGAATATCGTCCTTTTTGCCCTTTGCAAGCACCTTTACGTCCTCGCGTACAAATACCGTGGGTACGTCGCGGTTGGAGTCGAGGGATACCTTGACGATTCCCGCAAGGGGATTGGACTCTATGACCACACCCTTGCCCGAGGGAGTGGAAACGATGCTTCCGACCTTGGGAGTCTTTGCAATCTCCTCTTGATATACGTCGTTTTCATAACGCAGACAGCACATAAGACGTCCGCAGGTGCCCGAAATCTTGACTGAGTTGAGGGAAAGCCCCTGGTCCTTTGCCATCTTGATGGAAACCTGCTCAAAGTCGTTTAAGAAGGTTTTACAGCAGAAGGGACGTCCGCATATACCGAGACCTCCGACCTGCTTTGCCTCGTCTCGCACGCCTATCTGTCTTAGCTCTATTCTCGTCTTGAATACCGATGCCATATCCTTTACGAACTCACGGAAGTCAACTCTGCCCTCCGAGGTGAAGTAAAAGAGGAGCTTTGAATTGTCAAAGGTGTATTCGGCGTCAACGAGGGTCATATCAAGCTTGTGCTTTTCTACTTTTTCACGGAAAATGGTCTTCGCCTTTTCTGCAAGCTCAAGGTTTTCCTTTACCCTTATAGCATCCTTGTCGGTGGCACGTCGTACAACGCTCTTGAGAGGCTGAACCACCTCGTTTGCAGGAACCGTCTTGTTGGCTACGACAACGGTACCGAACTCCATTCCGCGTGAGGTTTCAACGATTGCGCCGTCGGATACCTTGAAGGAAATTCCTGCGGGAGAGAAGTAGTAAACCTTTCCCGCTTCCTTGAATCTTACGCCGATTATTTCAAATTCATTCGGTGTATTGTTTGTGTTGTTATCCATATTGTTTATCCTTTATTTCATATCGCTCGCAAGCGATGAGTTAAGCAAAGCTATTGCCGTTCCGACGTTTGCGGAAACGGTTCTTTGTATGAGCTTTTCACAAAGCTCGAAGGAGGAAACTATCTCCCTTAATGTACGTCTTGCAACGATTTTATCGGGAACTGAGCGGTCGGTGAAGAACATAAGCCTCGGCTCATCCTCTGCGTAAAGAAGCGCTATATCGCGGAGTGCTATCGCAAAATAGGATATTATATCCGAAAGCTGTTCTCTTGTCACGGGCTTGGTGGGGGATAATACCGTTGAAAGTCTGTAAAGCCCCGCACCTCTTGATACCTCGTCAAAATAATGCGACACAAGCTCAATGACCTCTGAGAGCGCCTCGTTTTCCATAAGCCCGACAGCCTCACCGAGTGAGCCTGATGCAAGCCGCATTATCCTTTCCACGCTGTCTGCCTTGTCAGGATAACGCTCGGTCAAGGCTCCTTTTACTGCCTCCTCCGAAAGCACCTCGCATCTGAGCACCCTTGCTCTTGAGAGAAGAGTTTTAAGGAGAAGGTTTCTGTCGGGAGTCAAAAGAAAAAACACCGTGTTTCGAGGAGGCTCCTCAAAAACCTGAAGCAGAGCGTTTTGAGAGGGCACCGTCATTTTGTGAGCGTTTTCAATGATAAATACGGTATATCCCGCCTCCGACGGCTTGACGTAGGCGTCCTTTATGAGATCTCTTATGCTGTCAATGGGTATAAAGGATTTCTCCTCGGGAACGTCTATCTCCTTGACGTCGGGATGCTCGCCTGCAAGGGTGGTAATACAGCCCTTACAAGCACCGCAGGGTATGTCCTTTTCGCTGCACATAAGCATTGAGGCAAGCGTTCTCGCGAGAACCGTCTTGCCGCTTCCCTCTGCTCCTTCTATGATGAAGGCGTGCGACAGCCTTCCGACGCTTATATCACGTCGGAAGTCGTCAACCGTGGCTTTATTGCCTATAAGTGTCATCAGATGCTCTCGAAATGCTCGATGTTCATAATGAATATGGTAGCGCCGCCAACCGTTACCTCGATGGGAGTCATAGCACCGCCGAGAGTTGCGGAGGATACCACGTCGAGAGGAGTGGTGTAGGTTCTCTTCTTACTGTAACGCTTGATGATGTCAACAGCGGTGTCAACCTTTTCGTCTTCAACGCCGAGAATAAAGGTCGTGTTTCCCTTCTTGAGAAATCCGCCCGTTGAAGCAAGCTTGGTAACGTGGAAGCCTGCCTTGATAAGCTGAGCGTTTACAACTGCTCCGTCATCGTTATTAACGACTGAAAAAATCATTTTCATAATATTGTCCTCCTAAAATAAAATCAATTATAAATCCATCAGTACGGGTAAAATCATCGGACGGCGACGGGTTTTACTGTACAGATATTTGGTCAGATCGTCACGGAGTGCGTTCTTGATGGCGTTTGCATCCTGATAACCCGCATCAAGCGTACGGTCGATCGTGTCGTAGGCTACCTGACGCATCTCCTCCATAAGCTCCTCCGATTCCTTGACGTATACGAAGCCTCTTGTTACGACGTCGGGACCTGACAGGAGATATCCTGCTGAAAGGTCAAGTGCCGCTACGACCATAACGATACCGTCCTGAGCCAGATGCTTTCTGTCGCGAAGCACGACGCTTCCTACGTCTCCGACTCCGAGACCGTCAACGAGAACGTTTCCTGCGGTGACGGTGCCGTTTGTTCTGATTGATTTTTTGTCAAGCTCTATAACCTTTCCGGTTTCGGGAATAAGAATGTTGTCGGGTGATACTCCCACCATTTCTGCAAGAATTTTGTTTTGTGAAAGGTGCTTGAATTCACCGTGCATGGGTACGAAGAAGGTGGGCTTAATAAGTGAGGTGACAAGCTTTATCTCCTCCTGACAGGCGTGTCCCGATACGTGAACGTCGGCAACCTGATTGTAAACAACCTCAACTCCCTTGCGCAGAAGCTCGTTGATTACGTTGGAAACAAGCTTTTCGTTTCCGGGTATGGGAGTGGCGGATATAACGACGAGGTCATCTGCACCGAGGCTTATCTTATCGTGGTCGGAGTAAGCCATTCTGTGAAGAGCGCTCATAGGCTCGCCCTGACTTCCCGTTGTTATAAGGGTAAGCTGGTAGGGTCTGTAACGCTTCATTTCGCCAATGTCTATAAGCATTCCCTCGGGCATATGCATATATCCGAGGTCCATTGCCGCCTTGACGACGTTTATCATACTCCTTCCCGTGATAGCTACCTTGCGTCCGAATTTCTCGGAGGCGTTGATTATCTGCTGTACACGGTGTACGTTTGAGGAGAAGGTTGCAATGGTTACTCTTTTTGAGGTTGAGGAGAAAATCGCATCAAGGCTGTTTCCGACGATTCTCTCGGAGGGAGTATAACCGCTTCTCTCTGCGTTGGTTGACTCGCAGAAGAATGCAAGCACGCCCTTTTTGCCAAGCTCACCGAAACGGGTGAGGTCGGTCATTTCTCCTTCAATGGGAGTGACGTCTATCTTGAAGTCACCGCTGAACACTACCGTTCCTATGGGAGTGGATATTGCCCAGGCAACGCTGTCCGCGATGGAGTGATTTACTCTGATAGCCTCTGCCGAGAAGCATCCGAGCTTTATCGTGTCTCCTGCGTTTATGCAATTAAGCTTGACTACTCGCTCAAGGCTGTGCTCGACAAGCTTGTTGGTTAAAATACCGAGTGTCAGTCTCGTTCCGTAAACGGGAACGTTAAGGTCCTTTAAAATATAAGGAAGTGCGCCGATGTGGTCTTCATGACCGTGGGTGAGAATAATTCCCTTTACCTTTTCTGCGTTCTTTTCGAGGTATGAAACGTCGGGTATTACAAGGTCAATACCAAGCATATCGTCATCGGGAAAACCGAGACCGCAGTCAACGACGAGAATATCGTCACCGTATTCAACGACGGTGATGTTCTTTCCGACCTCTCCAATACCTCCGAGGGGAATAATTTTAAGCTTTTGTTTTTTTGTTTTTGCCATAGAGTTCCTTTCTTATAACGAAGGCTCTTACACATCCTCTACCGTCACCTGAGCAGAGTCCTGTCCCCACTTTACTCCAAGGTGCTCGTATGCGCTTTTCGTGGCAACTCGTCCTCTCGGAGTACGGGCAAGAAAGCCTATCTGCATAAGATACGGCTCAAGCACGTCCTCCACCGTTACGGATTCCTCACCGATAGCGGCGGCGAGAGTTTCGAGTCCTACGGGGCCTCCGTTAAAATGTTTAATCATTGACAGAAGCATTCTTCTGTCGGTGTTGTCAAGCCCCAGCTCGTCAATCTCAAGCATTGACAAGGCTCTTGAGGCGGTTTTTCTGTCTATAATACCGTTGCCCTCGACCTGCGCAAAATCACGCACGCGTCGGAGAAGTCTGTTGGCAATACGTGGAGTGCCACGGCTTCTGCGGGCAATTTCGTGCGCACCGTCCTCCTCGATGGGTATATCGAGAATGGATGCGGAGCGTGTAACGATTTGTGCAAGCTCGTCCTCGGTGTAAAGCTCAAGGCGGAGTATTACGCCAAAGCGGTCACGCAAGGGGGCTGAAAGCTGACCTGCACGTGTGGTTGCACCGATAAGGGTGAAGCGTTCAAGGGGGATACGGATGGAGCGCGCGGCAGGTCCCGTGCCAACGATTATGTCGAGGGCATAGTCCTCCATTGCGGGATAAAGAATTTCCTCGATAGAACGGCTGAGACGGTGTATTTCGTCAATAAAAAGTATGTCTCCTGCCGAAAGATTTGACAAAAGTGCCGCAAGGTCTCCCTGCTTTTCGATTGCGGGACCCGAGGTAATGCGGATATTTACACCCATCTCGTTTGCAACTATTGTGGACAGAGTGGTTTTTCCAAGTCCTGGAGGGCCGTAAAGCAGAAGATGGTCAAGGCTTTCACCTCTCAGCTTTGCCGCCTCCATAAATATTTTAAGATTTTCCTTTGCTTTTTCCTGTCCTACGTATTCGTCGAGCGTCGTCGGACGGAGAGACCCCTCGCCCGAGTCAAAGCTTCTGTCTATTTCGGTTTCTGCAGTCGAGATAAGTCGCTCGTTGAGCTCCTCCTCGTCAAAGCGGTAATCGTTGTTCATTTGATGTCCTTTACTTTGTCAGATTTTTGAGACCGTGTCGTATCAGCTCCTCAACGCTCATTTTGTCGCGTCCGTCGAATTTGAGTGCGGACATAGCCTGCGAGCGTGAATATCCGAGTGCGGCAAGTGCCTCGAGCGCCTCGTTGACGGCGTTTGAGGGCGTTTGTGAAAGCTCCTCGGTAAGCGGTTCGGATACGTCCCCGAGCCCTTCCTTTTTGAGCTTATCCTTGATTTCAAGGATTATCTTCTGGGCTGTACGCAGACCGATTCCCTGTGCAGAGGAAATTGCCTTGGCATCGTCTGAGACTATTGCCAGAACAAGCTTTTCGGGGGATAAGGTGGAAAGTATCGAAAGGGCTACCTTCGGTCCTACTCCCGATACCGAAATAAGATGCTCGAAAAGCTTCTTTTCGTCGGTGGAGTGGAAGCCGAAAAGCTCCTGCGCATCCTCTCTGACGTGGAAATAGGTGTAGAGAAGTGCCTTGTCGCTCGCCTCTGCACGAAGGCGTGAGAGGGTATAGTCGGAGATTGAAAGCTGATATCCGACACCGCCTGCATCAATTACCGCCTTGCCCTGAGTGAGCAACGCTACCTTTCCTGAAATATAGTAAAACATTTTATTGTCCGCCCGTCTTCTTTGAATCTTTTATGGTGCGTAAGCCGTAAAGCTTACTCTGGGATGAATTACCGTGACATATAGCAAGTGCAAGTGCATCGGAGGCATCATCGGGCTTGGCTACTCTGTCAAGATGTAAAAATATCTTGGTCATTTCCATTACCTGCTTTTTTTCGGCTCTGCCGTAGCCTACGATGGATTGCTTTACCTGAAGAGGAGTGTATTCGTAAATCGGAAGTGAATGCTCCTCTGCCGTAAAGAGAATCACACCTCTTGCCTGCGCTACGTTTATGACGGTTTTCTGGTTGGAGTGAAAGAATAATTCCTCGATGGAAATCTCATCGGGAGTGTATCTTTTTATGATGTCGCTCAGCGCCTGATGAATGAGAAACAGACGTCTCTCGACTCTCATTCCCGCAGGGGTGGAGATTATTCCGCAATCTATGTAGCGGAACGACCCTCTGTCTCTTGCAACTACACCCCATCCTACCGTTGCAATACCCGGGTCTATGCCTAATATTATCATTTTTGAATATCCGTATTCTTCAAGTTATATATACTCAAAATATATTGTATCATAAAAAAACTCAATTGTCAAAAGAAATTGTGCATCTTTATGTAAACTTATCGTTAAGCGGTCGAAAAATGTTAAACATTTCACAAATTTTGTATTTTTTTACCGAATTTCTTGACTTTACGGTCAAGATATATTATTATATTAGAGTAAAAAAATATTTTAAAAGGACAGGTGTGTATTTATGGGACTTATCAATACCAAGGAAATGCTCAATAAGGCTTATCACGGCGGTTACGCTGTTGGTGCTTTTAACATTAACAATATGGAAATCATTCAGGCTATAACCGAGGCTGCTGCCGAGCAGAAGTCTCCCGTTATCCTTCAGGTTTCCGCAGGTGCAAGAAAGTATGCGAAGCCCGCATATCTTATGGCTCTTGCAAAGGCTGCTGCAGAGGATGCAGGAATTGATTTCGCTCTTCACCTTGACCACGGTGCAGATTTTGAAATCTGTAAGGCTTGCATCGACAACGGCTTTACCTCCGTT
>JAFYTG010000179.1 GCA_017558945.1 Clostridia bacterium | reverse complement strand
GGGTCTTGTTGTCACGAGCCATTTCACGCTCGCCCTGAAGCACATGAATTTCAACGGAGGTCTGGTTATCTGCCGCAGTAGAATAAACCTGGCTCTTCTTTACGGGGATGGTAGTGTTTCTTTCAATAAGCTTGTTGAATACACCACCGAGAGTCTCGATACCGAGAGAAAGAGGAGTAACGTCGAGAAGCACAACGTCCTTAACGTCGCCACCGAGTACACCGCCCTGAATTGCAGCACCTACTGCAACGCACTCATCGGGGTTAATGCCCTTGAAGGGCTCCTTACCGATAAAGCTCTTAACTGCCTCCTGAACTGCGGGGATTCTCGTAGAACCGCCGACGAGGAGCACCTTATCTATCTGTGAGGGAGTAAGACCTGCATCCGAGAGAGCCTGCTTGGTAGGAGCCATGGTCTTCTCAACGAGGTCTGCGGTAAGTTCGTTGAACTTTGCTCTGGTAAGAGTGGTTTCAAAGTTCATAGCACCGTCTGCGTTTACTGCAATGAAGGGAAGGCTGATTTCGGTGGAAGCCATACCGGAAAGCTCAATCTTAGCCTTCTCTGCCGCTTCCTTAAGTCTCTGATGAGCGGTCTTGTCAAGACGGAGGTCGATGTTGTGCTCTGCCTTGAACTGCTCTGCCATCCAGTTTATAATTCTTGCGTCAAAATCGTCACCGCCGAGCTTGTTGTTACCTGCGGTAGCAAGAACCTCAAATACACCGTCGGAAATTTCAAGAATAGATACGTCGAAGGTACCGCCTCCGAGGTCGTATACCATAATCTTCTGCTCGGTCTCCTTATCAAGACCGTAAGCGAGAGCCGCTGCGGTAGGCTCGTTGATAATTCTCATTACCTCGAGACCTGCAATCTTACCTGCATCCTTGGTTGCCTGACGCTGAGCGTCGGTGAAGTATGCGGGAACGGTGATAACTGCCTGAGATACGGTAGTACCGAGGAAGCTTTCAGCATCAGCCTTAAGCTTCTGAAGAATCATTGCGGAAATCTCCTGGGGAGTATAGTCCTTGCCGTCGATTGCAACCTTTGCGTTTGTACCCATATCACGCTTGATAGAGCTGATCGTACGGTCGGGGTTGGTGATTGCCTGTCTCTTTGCAATCTGACCGACAAGACGCTCACCGCTCTTTGTGAAAGCTACAACGGAAGGAGTTGTTCTTGCTCCCTCGGGGTTGGGGATAACGCTGGGCTCACCGCCCTCAAAAACTGCAACGCAGGAGTTGGTTGTACCAAGGTCAATACCTATAATCTTTGCCATAATAAATTACCTCTATCTTTCTTAGTTAAATTTACTTAGTTTACGACTTTTACCATCGCGTGTCGGATAACGCGGTCTCCGAGACGGTAGCCCTTCTGGAGCACCTCGGAAACGGTGTTTTCAGGCTCGCCCTCCACTTCCTCATGGAAAACGGCTGAATGGAGATTGGGGTCGAATTCACAGCCCTCGGCGGGAATTTCCTCAACTCCGAGCTTTGTGAGAAAATCGTCAAATTGCTTGTGAATGAGTCTGACACCCTCTGCAACTGTCTCGTTTTCAATAACCTTCTCGGCACGGTCAAAATTATCAATGACGGGGAGAAGCTTCGTAACGACGTCGGTCTTTGCAAGAGAATATATATCCTCTTTTTCCTTTTGTGTACGCTTTTTGTAATTTTCAAATTCAGCAAGAAGTCTTAAATACTTATCGTAAAGCTCCTTGTATTCCTCACCTGCACCATCCTCGGCGGAGGTCTCCTCTTCAACCTCAACGGCTTCCTCGACGGGAGTCTCTTCGGTTTCGGGAGTGTCCTTTGTCTTATCTTCCATAGTCTGTCCTTTCATGATTTATCGGTATTCCCGGGCGGAGATTCGCCAAGGAGATTTTTTACAACGTATTCGAGTCGGGCAATAACTCCCGAATAATCCATTCGGTGCGGTCCGATGAGTCCGAAAACTCCCGTTATTCCGTCGCCGATATTGAATTTGTGATATACGAAGCTTGTGGAATCAAGTCCCTCTCTCAAGCTTCCGTCACCGATTAAAACGCTGAGTCCGTCACGGTCTCCCGAGTTTTCACTGATGAGAGACAGAAGCGCTTCCTTTTCCTCAAGGAGAGACAGCACGTTACGGGTCTTTTCAAGGTCGGAGAAGTCGGGATATTTCAAAAGGTTTGACATACCGTCAAGGTATACCTTGCACTCCTCTTCCTCGCGGATTACGGCGATAACGGTTTTGATAATGCCCATTAAAACGTCCGAGTAAACTCCGAGAATATCCTGCATCTTATAAAAGACCTCCATACTGATGGAGTCGGCGGTAACGCCTGCAAG
>JAFYTG010000178.1 GCA_017558945.1 Clostridia bacterium | reverse complement strand
CCTCGAAATACGTAAGTATTCCTTCGGTATGCCTACTTCTTTTTGCCTCGTATTGCTTGCTTCTCTTTGCAAAAGCAGTGCGAAGCCGTAATATGGAGTATTAAAGGATATAAAAGTTATACTGCGTAAAAACAAGATATGTATGCCTCGAAATACGTAAGTATTCCTTCGGTATGCCTACTTCTTTTTGCCTCGTATTGCTTGCTTCTCTTTGCAAAAACAATGCGAAGCCGTAACGAAGGATTAAAAGATATAAGTTATATTGCATAAAAAATGGGAGACAGGTTTTGTGTCTCCCATTTCCTTTTGCTTTGTAACAAGCTCAATATATCGTCTGCGACGTTATTGTTCTTTCTCGGGCATTGAGATAAGAAGGTGACCCGTGACGTTGCGAGCCTCGAAGAAGGTATCATTGCCTATGGTGATAAACTCGCCCTCAGCGGGTGTACCGCAGAGGATATCGTACCATTCGGAGAACGTCACCTTGAAATTATCACGGCAATAATCCTCGGCAAGAATTCTTACCGTTGCGTTTCTCAGACCCTTGACGCGAATCATACGGCGATGCTCGAAGCTTACGGGAGGCTCTTCTGCAACCGTTACAATTCCTGCCTCCTGCTCGACAAACACTCGGCATTCGGCGCGCATAAATCTTGGGAAGTGGTATTCGCCCATACCGTCGGCAATTTTTACGTCGCAGGCGTTGAATACGGGAATTCCGAATGGAAATCTCATTCTCGTTTTTCCTACGGCACAATGGCTGTACTCGGTAAAAATATATGCGTTGTTGTGACGGTGAAGGGTGAAGACGGGACGTTGAAGCTCCTTGTCTATTTCGATGGCGTAGCCGATTCTTGCAAGAGCGGTCAGCATAATATCCTCACCAAAGGCAAGGTCGAGAGTTTTGGGCTTTAAGGGAGAGCTTGGAAGTCTTTTTGTGCTAAGGCATCCTCTTACCCAGAAGGCGTTACCCTTCTGAATTGCAACGGCTCTTCCGTTTGCGGTTGCAAAGACTCCATCATCTGCCGTCTCAATAATTTCTCCGGCGGCAACTCTCGGGTCGTGGAACAAAGGCTTTTGCACCTTTCCTTCAACCACGTAATCAAGGTCACCGAAAACACCGTCGGTATGCTTTATGCCAAAAAGACTTAAAAATTCGGTGCTTGCAAATTCTGTGGTGCCGTAGAAAATAACCCTTCCGCCGTTTTTGGCGTAGTCGATTATATTCTTCTCAAAGGGGTAATTTTTTCTCGGCACGGGCGTGACGATAACGCTACTCTTGAAAATGTCCTTGTTGCAGGTTGTGAAATTGGCGGTTGAAATAACGCTTGCCACGGGTAAAGCGCAGTTTATTGCGCCTCGCATAAAGAATTCCTCGGCGTATATCCTTCTCACGTCCGCCTCGCTGTTGGCGTCCGAATATTCGTCAAAGGGATATGCCCACACGATTGGCGCAGGTCTGTCGGGACATTCCTTCAGAGCTCGCAGAAAATGAGGTAACGGTTCAACCACGCAAGCCTCCGGCATATTTCCACGTGTGTTGTCAATTGACAGAATACTCATATGAGTTGGATTTTTGACATTGCCATCGCCGTCAATTCTTGAGCAGGCAAGGGGGAGATATATATCGTGAGGCAAGGAGTTATATCTGTCATACCAGGGGGAGTTTTGCCACCACGGGTCGTGCAGATAATAGCGGAACATATATTTGTCACTCGGCACGTGAGCAATTCTCGACATATATCCCGAAAGCTCAATTCCGAGGTCAAAGTTTATAGCTGCCCAAGGAGAGTTTGGGGGAGGAAGTATATCGAATTTATCGTAAATATCACGGAGCGGTACGCCGTCGGTCGAAAGGTCGATGCCCATCGTCATATTCGTTCCGCGCGTCTCAACGGGATAATGACACTCCTTTGTGAAAAGCTCCCAGAATTCGTATACCCTCTTTTTTACCTTCTCAAAATTTTCAATGTGAAAATCCGTTCCGTCAAAAATTTCACCTACGGGGCTCCAGGTATCGCTTCCGAAGCCTATACCGTTTGAAAGCCAGATGAAATCAAAGCCCATATCCGTCATAAAAATCTCGGATTGCTTGCCTAAAAACGTGCCGAAGGGCGTTTGGTCGGGGATTCCGTCGGGATATGCTGCGTACTTGTGGTCGTCCCCGTTGAGAACGTCGTGAGCACATATCATATGGAAAACGTCTGCAGTTCCACGGCAGACCTCATTGTGCCTTTTGTATTTAAAATCGGATACGGCAAATTCGGGACCGGGATCGAACGTCGTTCCCACGCGAATAGTCTTTTGAGGAAATGCTTCCTTTCCGATTCGCTTAAGCTCCGAAACGATATTTTTTAAAATACGATAGGTCATTATCGGAGGATTTTCCATATACAAACGGCGACCTCGGTAAAGACCTCTGGCTTCGGGATTCGGAGCTGTGATAGGGTTGGCAGTTCCTCCCCACTTTCCCCATTCAAAGCTTTCGTCAAGCTCTCCCGTGTAGTCGAGAAGCTCGCTTCCGTCGGCTGTCCACAGCATAATGCTGACACCCTCGAACTTGTCGATAAGTCTTTTCCAATCGTTAAAAACCGTTCTGCAAACCTCTTTTATGTATTCGGGGCTTGTCTTTTTAAAGGGCTTTAAGCTCATTTCGAGCGTTATGTTTTTAAGCATATATTTACCTCACTATTACACATTCTATACCGAGCACGTCGGCAATTTTTGCAATGACCTCCGCCTTGTGACCTACGCCGAGTGCGTAATGATGGGTGGGACCCTCCATTACCCATTTCTTAACGAATTCCTTTGTGGTAGGCTCAAAGAAGGCTCTCGTATTCGTGTTGCCCGTCGGAGGAATGGGTCCCTTTTTGGAAATTCCTTCGCCGACCACAATCTTGAAGCGTCCGTCTGCGGTCTGTGTAATTCCCATAAGAGTTATGTCGCCCTCACGGAGCTTGAACTCAACCGATGCGCCGTGACCGGGCTTGCCGTGATACTTTTTGAGCGAGCGGAGTATAGGCTTGCCCTCTGCTACCGCAAGGTGATGTGGTCCGTCATGACCCACGAGAATGAAATCCTCGCTGAAGTCAAACGGATGAAATTCGGCAAAGCTTCCGCCAATTCCGAGACTGTCCATTATAAGCATTGCAATGCAGGTCTTGACGTCATATTCTCCGCACATGGGAATGCCCTGAGCGTTGAGTATCGAGTTTCCGACGATAAGAGTGCTTGATACGAGTCTGTGAAGACTGTTTTCCTCGCCTTCGTAGTAGTAGGCAAGACCCGAAAGGTTGTATTTTTCTACGAAGCGGTCGAGCGCCACGGCACTTTTCGCCGCCTGAAGCTTGTCCTCGTCGGTAAGCTTTGAGGTAACGGGGTCGGAGACCGGCTCGGGCATATCAAATTCGCGGTCGATGAGCTCAAGCTTTTCCTTGACGGCATCCTCGTCAAGCTCTCGGTAAAGCTTTATTAAATCGTCAACCTCGAGAAGCGGGACGTGTACGCCGAAGGCGGAAAATACTGCGGTCGGGTCGGCGTGCATATCGTACATCGCCTCCATAACGTGACCCATAAGTCCTATTCGTGCGCCCTTAAGCGCGTGTAAAACCTTTGCAATATCGCACCAATCCGAAAGCTCCTTTTCGGAGTCTGTATCATTGTAAAGCGTACCGATTATAACGTCGTATATTTTTTTGCCGAGTCTGTTGGCAACGCCGATAAATTCGGGCACGGAGCAAATGTTGTCGTTTTCAAGCTGCATACGGGTGTTAGCCTTGCTGTAATCAAGCCCCGAAAGAGGCTGAAGTGCAACGAGTATCATAGGCGCCTTGCAATCACGGATTACGGGAGCAAAAACCGAGCTTGTCGCATAGGTTATCATATTGCACATAATGAGGTCAACGCCCTCTGCGTTGAGCCTTTCGCAAGCCTCGAAGCCCTTTTCTGAGGTGTCCACCATTCCGATATCAACAACCTCTACGCCGTTTTTCTTAAGCTTTTTGATAAACTCGGCGTGATAGCCGAGAAGAGACTCTTCAAGTCCTTCAAACTGCGAAAAATATGTTACGTGCGCAACGGCAAACGTGCCTATTTTTGCACCTCTTACTGTCTTTCTTTCAATCATATCTTGCCTCCGTTAAAAAACATTGATTTATATATTGATTTTAACTCTCTTGTGTGATAAACTCAATGTATAAGAATAAGTATAATTTGTAAAAAATAAAGATTTTGAGGTTGAGATGAGCGTTGATATAAAGCTTAGTGAGCTTCGTCCGTTTGTAAGATATTCAAGATATGTAACTACCCGTGACTACCGAAAGCTTAAGGGCGAGCAGTGCGCGGTTGATTGCCGTTTGTTTTACTGCGTAGGCGGAAGAGGAGAGTTTGAGATAGAGGGCGAGCTTCATTCGGTAGAAAGCGGAAGCCTTTTGCTTATTCCTCATGGAATTGCCTATTCCTATCATCCTGACCTAAGTGACCCGATGAGCTTTCTTGCGCTCAATTTTGATTATACCGATAGTGCAAGTGCGCTTTCGACTCCCATTCCTCCCGTAAAAAAGGAATGCTTTAACGTATCCGATATACTTTCGCCCGTTTCCGTCACCGATGCCGTCGAGCTTAACAGCCCCTTGCTGCTTGAAAAAATGAACTCGGTCTATCCGTTGCTCAGGGATATAAACGACGAGTATGAAAGGCAGGAGGCTTGGTTTGAGATAAGGTGCTCCTCACTTCTTTTGATTCTTTTGACCCGTGTGCTTTTGAGAGCGGGTCACGGTAGCGGCGGGTGTAGGTCGGAGGAGGTTTCTGCTTCTCTTATTGATTTTATCCGTGAGAATTACGCCACGCGAATAACCCTTGCCGACCTCGGCGCGCGCTTTGGCTATCATCCGAATTATCTTAATACGCTGTTCCGTCAGCATACGGGTAAAACGGTGTATAATTATTTGCAGGATTATCGCATAAACGAGGCTGTCAATCTGTTGCAGACCACCGACCTTGCAGTCAGTGAAATAGCCGTAATGACAGGCTTTTGCGACATTTCGCACTTTTCAAAGGCGTTCAAAAGAAAAACGGGCTTCTCGCCCGTTGAGTTTCGCGTATAAGCGTATTAAAAAGCAAGAAAGATTTTCTTTCTTGCTTTTTAACATATGTTTAAGCGTTCGGTTCCCTTCGGCTTAAGTGTTTGACTCAATTTTTCTTTAACCGTTCAGCTTTGATATTACATCCGACGGATTGTTTGTCGTGATAAGCCTTGCCCCGTATTCAATGCAGATGAGAAGTTTGTCACGCTGTGTAACTCCTGCACCTATCCAGGGCTCAATGCCCTTTGAATTCAGGTAGTCATAATACGATTTGTTGCCGTTCTCGAAAATGCAGGCGCAATACAAGTATTCCTCGGGATTGAGAGTAACGTTTTGCATAATGGAATAGGGGTAAAAGCCGTGAAGCATATATTTCTTGCCGTAGTGCTTGTAAACGTATTCAAGTATCCACGCATCAAAGCTGTTTACTATCACCTTATCGGTCATATTGTACTTTTCCACAAGCGCAAGAGCATCCTCAATACACTTTATGCATCGTGCCTCATTTTCTTCACTGTAATATTCCTTGAACTCAAGGTTGAGCATTACGTTATTTTCGGAGGCAAGTCTTAAAAGCTCCTCAAGCTCGGGAATGGCGTCGAAGTGATATTTGTCGCCTGCGTTTATTTTTTTAATCTCTGCGAGCGTCTTGTCGCATACCGGACCGGTTGAGTCGGTTGTTCTGTCGAGGGTGTGGTCGTGAATCAAAACTATCACTCCGTCGCTTGTAAGGTGCAGGTCGGTTTCGATCATTGCAGCGCCTGCTCTTATTGCCGCCTCGAATGCCCGCATTGTGTTTTCGTAACAGTTGTAGCAATCTCCTCTGTGTGCTGCAACCGTAAGCCTTCCGTTATGCTTTATTCTCATTTTATAATTCTCCTTGTAAGTTGTGGGAATAAATCTTTTCCGAAAGTATACATCAAAAACATCGCAATGTCAATATCTTATGCGTTTTGTCCTTTGCTTTATTCGTCCTCTTTCTTGTCCATTCCCAGCTTGTGCTCGAATGACATTGTGCCTGTTGTGTAATATTTCCTTAATTTTTTCCGAAATGCGTTTCGGATTCGTTCTTTCTCTTCGGGAGACAACTTCTCCTCCTCGGCTTTCGGTGTTGACGGTGTCGGGAATTTCTTTTCCTCCTGCATTATCATACCTCCTTCAGTACTTTGATTTATACTTGTCATTCCATTTTTTACGAAAGCGTATGCATCGCGCCTTTCCTCTTGAGAGCTTCCCCACCAGCCGTCTGAAAATTCGTGATTGGACATTATTTCAAGAAGCTTTGTGGAATATACTCGGGCGACTCTTACGTTATCAATCAAATCTATGGGCACGCTGCATGCATAGTAGCTTCTGCCCCTGCTCAATCCGACGACGAAAATGTCGGTCTTGTTATTCTCCGTCAGGCGTTCGTCCCATTTCCGTCCGTAAATATATACCCTTGTACCTCCCTTGAAGGCGGATGTTCCGTATCTTAAAATCCCGTTTTCGTCGATGCGTGATTTCTTTATGTTGCCTACAACTGCATATCTCCATAAATTTTCCATATATTTCTCCTCTTTGTGTTTACTGTTATAAATATAGCACACTTGATTACAATAAAAAGGACTGTGACGAGAACAAAGAGAAAAGCCTATGCTAAAAAGCATAGGCTTTGGAATTTATTCGGTATAAATATAATCCTCGGGGTCAACTCGATTTCCGTCAACAATTACCTCAAAGTGACAGTGATTACCAAGCGAATATCCCGTATTACCAACCTGAGCAATAACCTCTCCCTGAGTTACCTCGTCGCCAACCTTGACCAGAAGCTTACTGCAGTGAGCGTATAGGGTAACGGTGCCGTCGGAATGCTCAATCTTAACACAGTAACCGAAGGAGCCGTTATAGTCCGAAAAGATTACCTTACCCGATGCCGCGGCGTAAATTGACGTGCCGTAGTTTGCCGCCATATCGAATCCGTAATGGAAGCTGCCTGTACCGCCAATGGTACGGTAGCCGTATTTATCGGAGGGACGGAAGTTTACAACGGGGTAAATCATATATTTGCCCTCGTTTATCTCCTCTGAAAGCGTTTCGGGAAGGGCGCGTGTACCGACTCTTACGACCTCGGTAACAGGCTCGTATATGTAGCTTCTTGAATGCTCGACTCTTGAGCTTTCCTCGCCTTCGATCATTGATACGGCGTAGGTTATGTCTGCAAGTCCTCGACGTCCGTAGGTAGAAACTCTCGTCTGCCCCTTGTACAGTGAGCTGTCTTCAAGGTAACGTGTGGGATAATCTACCCATTCTCTGTTCGTTTCGTAATCGATTGCCTCATAGGTGATGACGACGGAGTTTATCTTTTCCATACCAAGTGATTGCGCAATGTTAGTCGAAATATCGCCGTCGGTCTCTGTGAGGATAAGCTCCTCGGAGGGAGCCGCAGGTGCAAGAAGCACGGGCTTTTCCTCGGTGACTTCAGTCTGTATAGCGGTAAGCTTTTCCATAAGCTGAGCGCGGTTTATTACCTTGCTGCTTGCGTATTCTTCAAATCGAATTTCAATCTTGTTGGCAATGTGAGCGTTTTCGCCCGTCAAGGCAAGATGCTGAGCCTCAAGAGTGGAAATTACGAAGGTTATATCCTGTCGATTGGAAACTACGGCAATTTCGTTTTCGTCAATGTAAAGACCGTATGCTTGACAGGTTTCATCCTGAGAGTAGGAGTTGAGTGCCGCGAACAGCTCTCCGTCATCAAGAGAGGTCTTGCCTGATGTAAGCTTGTATGAAATCGTGCACGGGAGATCGTAGCAAACACCTGTGACGTCGGTAATTCTCTGCTCAACCTGACCTAAAACTCTGCCAACCGTTTCTCCGCTTTCGACTGCACCGATAGATACGCCGTTTACGAAAACCTCAAGGCTTGGCTGAGTGGCATTGTTTGACGCTACCATAAAGCCGAGAGTCAAGGCAAGTCCGATTGCAACGACATATACCGCACGCTTTTTAACAAAGCTGAGGGCACGCGATACTATCATAAGCGAGGAATCAGAGAAAAGACCTATCTTTTCATGTCTTTCGTGACCTCTTGCGGTGCTTGAAAGACGGCTGAGAGGCTTTGAAAGCTTTTCTAAAATGATGCGCGCTCTTTCGTTTGAGTTACACGCCTTATTATAGATGGAATAGAACAGAGAGTCAATCGGGGAAAGACCTGCATCGCGGCAGAATCTGTAATCCGAAATGCCCTCCTTTTTCGATGAAACGGAAGCCTTAGCGTCGCAGATAAAGGTATTCAGTTTTTCAATAATTATACGGTGATCCGTCGGGCTAAGCCTCCTTTCCGCAAATTTTCCATAATACAGTGAGAGTATACCACAAAGCTTTTTAAAAATCAAATCGGTGTTTTTAAAAAACGGCTCTTAAAAAATCTGTCTTTTTTGTCAAAAATACAAAATTTTTCGGTTTAAAGAACAAAATTGTTCGAAAAATCGTAAATCAATTTTTGGGAGTTTTGCAAAATGCACAAAAAGTTATTAATTTTATTGAGCAACTTGCTAAAACTTTTTGGGTGTGCGATTGAAAAATGAGTTAAAGAGAATACAAAATAGGGAAAAGTTCACAGTTTTTTCGAAAAAAACACAACATATTGTGCAATCGGTTGTTAAAAATCAAAAATATACAATACGAAATTTCGTGCCGCTTAATGCTTGACGGAAGCCGTTTTGTGTGTTACAATGTGAGCAAGTTAAATATTAAGACTGTTCAGGTACGCTTTAAGCGTATTCGGGAAGAGTAGATAGGTTAAGGTCAACAGAGAGAGCGGGTAGGTGAGAGCCGCTTGACACAACGCCCTTTGAACGTGCGCCCGCATAGTGATACAAGTCTGAGTTGAAAGTTATAAATGAGAGTGGAACCGCGCCACAGAGCGCCTCTTGCATTTTTGCAAGAGGCTTTTTTATTTACCCAATTTGATGTATATAATATACTATATAAGGAAGCTTTTGGAGGATATATGATTAAGGACCTTAAGGCTATACGCCGACGTGACCCTGCGGCACGCTCGTATCTTGAGATATTCTTTCTTTATTCGGGCTTTCACGCTCTTATATATTACAGAATATCACACTTTTTCTACAAGGCGCATCTGTTTTTCATCGCCCGTGCAATTTCCCAATTTGCAAAATTTCTGACCGGCATTGAAATACATCCCGGCGCTACTATCGGTACGGGGCTTTTTATTGACCACGGCACAGGAGTTGTAATCGGAGAAACTACTGAAATTGGCGATGATTGTACCATTTATCAGGGGGTTACTCTTGGCGGTACCGGTAAGGATACGGGTAAGCGCCATCCGACTATCGGAAACAACGTGCTTATCGGTGCGGGTGCAAAGGTGCTCGGTCCCTTCAAGGTTGGAAACAACGTAAAAATTGCCAGCGGTGCGGTAGTGCTTAACGAAATTCCCGATGACTGTACGGCGGTGGGCGTTCCTGCAAAAATCGTACGCCGCGGCGGTAAAAAGGAGGATATGGACCAGATTCATATTCCCGACCCTGTTTCCACAGAGCTTTGCAGATTGAGGCATCAGCTTGAGCTTATGGAGACAAGAATCAAGGAATTGGAAGACGCAAGTAACACGGAATCAAAAAATTAAAAAACGAAAGGATTTATTATGAAATTATACAACTCACTCACAAGAACAAAGGACGAATTTATTCCTCACGAGCCGGGCAAGGTGTCAATGTATACCTGCGGTCCTACGGTTTACCATTTTGCACATATCGGAAACCTTCGCACCTACATTATGGAGGACGTGCTTGAAAAGTATCTTCGTTACACGGGTCTTGACGTTAAGCGTGTTATGAACATCACCGACGTTGGACACCTTTCAAGCGATGCAGATACGGGCGAGGATAAGATGCTCAAGGGTGCAAAGCGTGAAAAGAAGACCGTTATGGAAATTGCAAAGTTCTATACGGATGCCTTTTTTGCGGACTGCGGTAAGCTCAACATCAAGCTTCCCGAGGTAATTGAGCCTGCAACCGGATGTATCGATGAATTCATCAAGGTTATCGAAAATCTTATTGAAAAGGATTACGCATACGAAGCAGGCGGAAACATCTATTTCGACACCTCAAAGCTCAAGCAGTATTACCTCTTTAACAACTTTGAGGAGGAGGATCTTCAGGACGGTGTCCGCGAGGGTGTTGAAAAGGATGACAACAAGAGAAACAAGGCTGACTTCGTTCTCTGGTTTACCAAGTCCAAGTTTGACGATCAGGAGCTTAAATGGGACAGCCCCTGGGGAGTAGGTTATCCCGGATGGCACATTGAATGCTCATGTATTTCCATGAAGCATCTCGGAGAATATCTTGATATTCACTGCGGCGGTATAGACAATGCCTTCCCCCACCATACTAACGAAATCGCACAGAGTGAAGCCTACGTTGGACACAAGTGGTGTAACTATTGGTTCCACGTTCTCCATCTTAATACAAACGACGGTAAGATGAGTAAGTCAAAGGGTGAATTCCTCACCGTTTCACTTCTCGAGGAAAAGGGCTACAATCCCCTTGTTTACAGATTCTTCTGCTTGCAGTCACATTACAGAAAGAGCCTTGTATTTACCTGGGAAAATCTTGACAATGCCAAAGCGGCATGGGATAAGCTTCTTGCAAGAATCGCAAAGCTTGACAAGAACGGAGAGGTTGACAATGCAAAGCTTGAGGAGCTGAAGCGTGATTTTGTTGAGGCAATGGATAACGACCTCAACACCAGCCTTGCCGTAACGGCACTTTACAACGCTCTCAAGGCTGATACAAACGATGCAACCAAGCTTGCGCTTATCGCAGACTATGACAAGGTTCTCTCTCTCAATCTCATTGAGGAGGCGGAAAAGCTTAACAACGCTGAAGAGCCTGCTGAAAACGATGAATTTGCGGCAAAGATAGAGTCGCTTAATGCACAGAGAGCCGCCGCAAAGAAGGAAAAGAATTTTGCCGAGGCTGACAGAATCCGTGACGAGCTTAAGGCTCAGGGAATTATCCTTGAGGATACTGCCGGCGGTACGAAATGGAAAAGAGTGTAAGGCATTATTCCATTCCCGTTTTCGTGCCACACGAGGGCTGTCCGAACACCTGTCTGTTCTGCAATCAGAGAAAAATTTCGGGTAAGGCACGCTTTAACCCTGATAGCGTAAGAGAGGAAATAGACACCTGCCTATCCACGATTCCTTCGGGAAGTGACGTGCAGATAGCCTTTTTCGGCGGAAGCTTTACCGCCATTGAGCGTGAGCTTATGCTCTATCTCCTTGAAATTTCCGACAGCTATGTGGAAAAGGGACTCGTTGACAGCGTGAGGCTTTCCACCCGTCCCGATGCGGTTGGTGAGGAAATACTTGATATACTGTCGCGCCATCACGTCAAGGACGTTGAGCTTGGAATACAGTCAACCGACGATACGGTGCTTTTGAAAAACGCACGGGGACATAATGCCGAGACGGCAATTTCCGCAATGAAGCGTGTTGCAGAGCACGGCTTTCGGTTGACGGGACAGATGATGACGGGAATGTACTCGGCGTCTGCCGAGAGTGAAATTCAGACCGCGCGGACGATAGTTGAATGCGGTGCGGTAAGCTCAAGAATATATCCCACCGTAGTTTTTCGCGATACGGATCTCGAGGCTCTGTGCGAGAGCGGTGAATTCAAGCCTCTGTCTCTCGAGGAGAGCGTTGAGCGTACTCTTGCTGTATACAGAGTATTCAAGGAGGCGGGAGTCAAGGTTTTGAGAATAGGTCTTTGCTCAACCGACGGAGTGCGCGGAGAGGATTCGGTCAGTGTTTACGACGAGGCAATGGGCGAGAGGGTTTTGTCCCGTGATAAGCGTGACGAGCTTGAGAAAAGGCTTTACGAAATCCCATTCGAAAAGGGGGATACCGTACTTATTTCCGTGCCATCCCGAGAAATTTCGGTAAGCGTTGGCTTTCAACGTGAAAATAAGCTCTATCTTGAAAATAAATACGGAATAAGACTTAAGATAAAAGGAGTGTGAAGGCATTCCTTTTTTCTTTGTTCTTCGTACAGTGCTTCTTGATTTTGCATCCGTTGGTGACGGTGAGGTGAAAAAGTTTGAGGAAACGGCTAAAAAGCCGTTCCTTTTACTTGATATTTTAATATTTATATGTTATACTGTAATGTAGAATAGTATTGTTATGCACTTGAAACCGAAAAGGAGAAAAAATGAAAAAAATTGCATTGTTGTTCATTGCCGTAATACTCGTATTTTCCGTATCTTCGTGTAAGAAGGAGAAGAGTGATACGCCCGACGGAATGTTTTACGAGGAGAATACCGCCGTTGATTACAAGCTTTATCTTCCCGAGGGATGGATAATCGACCGTAACGACGGAATGGTTTCCGCACACGTTTCCGAGGAGGATAAGACAAACGTTTCGGTTACGGCGTTTGAGCTTCCCCGTGAGTTTACAACCCTTACCGAATATCTTGACGGTGAATATAAAACGAGATTTCAGCAGAATTTTACAAGTATGGAAATAGTTGAGGATTTCACTGAGACCGAGCTTGACGGAAACGATGCCCGCCGTATAGTTTTCAAGGCTGAGGTTGGAGGAGTCGGATATCAGTTTATGCAGATACTTACCCTTCACCGTGACGGCTGTATTTACATTTTGACCTATACCTCAACTCCCGATTATTTCGACGTTCATAAGGAAAGCATTGATAAAATAGTTCAGGAATTCACATTTAACTGATAGGAGCAGCTATGAAAAAGAAGGTTTGTGCCGCAACCCGTGTAGGCGGTCAGGCGGTGCTTGAAGGAATAATGATGAAGAGCGGTGAAAACGTTTGCACCGCAGTACGTCTTGCGGACGGAGGTATTACCACCGAAAAGCGTAAATTCACCTCTGTTACAAAGAAATATAAAATACTCAAGCTTCCCATTGTAAGAGGCTTTGTGAATTTCATTGAGACTCTTATAATGTCAATGTCCATACTCACCTTTTCGGCTGAGGCGCAGGGCATAGAGGAGGAGCCGAGTAAATTTGAAAAGTGGCTTGAAAAGCATTTTGGTAAGAGTATTTTAGCAATCGCCGCAGGACTTGGCTCGATTCTCGGAGTGCTTCTTGCCGTGGTTCTGTTCTTCTGGCTTCCTATGGGGATTTCGAAGCTTATCGACACCTACGTTTTTGAGCTTTCGCATATTTCAAAGAGCGTGCTTGAGGGCGTTGTAAAGATAGGTGTTTTTATAGCGTATATCGCACTCGTTGCACTTATGCCCGATATCCGCCGTACCTTTGAGTATCACGGAGCAGAGCATAAATCCATCTTCTGTCACGAAGAGGGACTTCCCTTGACGGTTGAAAACGTAAAAAAACAGTCGCGCTTTCATCCGAGATGTGGAACGAGTCTTTTGTTCGTAATGATGTTTATAGGAATTCTCACCTCGGCTTGTCTTCCCGCAAGTCTGTGGAACAGTCTCATCCTCCGTGTGCTTGTAAAGCTTCTTATACTTCCCGTGGTTGTCGGAATAGGCTATGAAATAACCATTTTCGCAGGCACTCACGACGGCGTTATCATAAACGCTCTCACCGCTCCGGGTAAATGGGTACAGAGACTTACCACCCGTGAGCCTGACGATAAGGAAATCGAGTGCGCAATCGTTGCGCTCAAGATGGCACTTCCCGACACTTATCCTCCCGAGACGGTTTTTGAGGGAATTGAGCTTCCCGAAAAGGCTGAAGACAAAGAGGATGAATGAGATTATCGGCAAATGCCGAGAGCTTTATAATAAATCGGACTTTGCCCGTGAAAGCTTTGCCTTAAGCGAGGCACTCTCCTATCTTGCCGAGTGGCAGGGGGTGGAGTTTGACCCTATAATACTTCCTGCTCTCACGTCACCGCAGAGAGAGTGTGTGCTTGAAGCCTTTGAAAAAGCCGTCAACGGCTATCCGCTTCAGTATATCGTAGGTAAGGCACGCTTTTACAAGTCGGATTTTACCGTTCGAGAGGGCGTTTTAATTCCTCGACGGGACAGCGAAACGCTGGTAGAGGAGGCTGTGAAGCGTATACCTCAAGGCTCGCATTTTCTTGATTTGTGTACGGGTAGCGGATGCCTCGGAATATCGGTGCTCCTTGAAAGACCCGATACCACCGCAACGCTCGTTGATATATCCGACACAGCGCTTGAAACAGCCGAGGAAAACGCAAGGGTGCTTGGAGTCCTTGACAGATGCAGACTGTTGAAATTTGACCTCCTGAGCCGTCCGATAAGCGAGCTTCCCGACCACACCGCTCTTATTATGAATCCTCCGTATCTTACCTCTCTTGAAATGACGAAAATTCCAATGAACGTAGCCTATGAGCCGTCACTTGCACTTGACGGAGGGGAGGATGGATTGATATTTTACCGTCTGTTTGAAAAGCATACGGGTATTATGCTTTTTGAAATAGGCTCGTCTCAGGCGGAGGATTTGAAAAAAATTTATCCGAAATCCGAGACGGTGTACGACCTATGCCGTAACCCGAGGGTTGTCGTAATATCCTGAAACTTAGTTGCCAAAGGCGACTTATTATAATTAATGACTAAAAGGAGAAATCCATTATGGCACACGTTTACAAAGAAACAGTAGTCGATCCCAAAATTCGAAATCTATGGTTTCCGACCGAATATCAGGCAGTCCTCTTCAGAACCTGGGGAATGTATTCCGCAGAGAAGCTTGCAGAGGTGCTTGAAGCGACTCCCGAGGATATCCGTGCCTCTTGGGAGCTTATGGGACTTGACCCCGATAAGAAGATAGACCCCGAATGGAGACGCCGTGGCTACATAACCACCGTCCGTGATACCTGGCACATTCTTTCCAAGCCTCAGCAGTGTACCCTTCTCGGTATTTCCGCAGAGGAATATGAAATAATGCTTCGTGAGGATGACTTCCTCGACCATAAGATCAGCTTTAAGTCAGAGGGTACACAGTGCTATTGGAGACCTCTTACCGAGGAAGAAGCTACGAAAACCCGTGAGCTTGCAAAGCTTTTGAAGGATATTGAGGAGAAGATCGGAAACGCTCCTGATACAGCCTTTGATTTTGCAAGAAATTATTATAAGCCCGCATCTCCCATTACCACTCCTTATCCCACCTTCGCAGGTAAGGATATGAAGTTTATATATTCATATTTCGCACTTTACGGAGATCCCCTGATAGACGAAACTCTCGATCCCTTCCCCGATAAGCTCCTTGAGGAGTATGCAAAATACGGTGTTAACGGTGTATGGATGCAGGGCGTTCTCTATCAGCTCGTTCCTTATCCCTTTGCACCCGAAATGTCGGCAGGCTGGGAGATTCGTCAGAAGAATCTTAAGAAGCTCGTTGACCGTGCGGCAAAGTACGGCATCGGAATTTATCTTTACTTCAACGAGCCTCGCTGGATGCCTATGTCGGTATTTGAAAAGCATCCCGAAATTAAGGGCAGAACTGTCGAGGATAAGGGTATGGCTTGTCTGTGTACCTCTACTCCCGAGGTTCAGGAGTATCTTGAAAACGGTGCTTATCAGCTTTTTAAGGCGGTAGATGGACTCGCGGGCTTCTTCACTATCACAAGAAGTGAAAACCCCACTAACTGCTATTCTCATACCAACGAGGACAACTGTAACTGTCCCCGTTGCTCACAGCGTAGCGTTCCCGAGGTACTTGCAGAGGTTAATAACCTCCTTTACAGAGGTGCTAAGCGTGCCAATCCCGACGCCCGTGGAATTGCTTGGGTTTGGGGATGGCCCGATGACAGAGTTGAAAAGGTTATCGAGCTTCTTGACGAAGGAATTATCTTCCAGTCAACGAGCGAGACTCATATCAAGATAAATAAGGGTGCATCCGTTGACATCGTTGACTATTCAATGTCTAACCCCGGTCCCGGTGAGTGGGCAAAGAACAATTGGAATCTTGCAAAGAAGCACGGTCACGAGTGCTGTGCAAAGGTGCAGTTCAATAACACCTGGGAATGCTCCGGTGTCCCTTATATTCCCGTATTCGACCTTGTTGCCGAGCACGCGGTAAATCTCAAGAATGAGGGAATCCGTCATATGATGCTTTCCTGGACGCTTGGCGGTGCTCCTTCTCCCACGCTTTCGCTCGTTTCGGGTATTTTTGACGGCAAATATTCACTCGATGGCTGCGTTGACGAAATGATTGACGAGGTGTTTGGTGCAGGCTGTGCCGATACCGTGAAAAAGGCGCAGAGAATTATGTCGGACGCCTTCCGACAGTTCCCCTTCTCCTGCTCCGTCGTATACGTGGCTCCCTTAACCTCGGGTCCGAGACAGGTGTTCTATACCGAAAAGACGGGCAGACGCGGTGCAATGGTCGGCATCTCCTTTGACTCGGTTGATGCGTGGAGCGCAGAATATGCCGAGGACGTATTCGAGAGACAGATGCGACTTGTCGTTGAGCCATGGCGTGAGGCTGTCAAGCTTCTTGATGCTTGTGCGGATACAAGTGATGAGTTTGAGGAGTTCAAGAGCTGTGCAAAGGGTACGCTCGTACACTTCGAGTCCGTTCTTCATCTTACCCGTTTCGTCAGAGCGCGTAACGCAATGCTCGACGGTGAAAAGGTAATCGACGGCAACCGTGACGTTATGCAGGTTATGATGCAGGCGCTTGATGAGGAAGAGGCTAACACCATCAACGCTATCCGTGTTCAGTCCAAGGATTCGAGAATTGGCTTTGAGGCAAGTAACCATTATAACTTCTCACGTCAGAATCTTGTTGAAAAGCTTGTAAATATTGATTATACAAGACGTTGTCTCAATAAATAATTGATCAGCTGTCCCTCTTTTTGAGGGACGGCGATATTGAAAGGAAGGTTACACAATGGCAAAAAAGGTAGATAAAAAGGGCTTTGAAAAGCTCGAGCTTGACAATCTTTCTTCCGAGGAAATAGCAAAAACGAAGGAACAGTCGAGAAATAAGGCGATTGCCGCACTTGGCAAAAAGTACGGTCAGGGAACTGTAATGAAGCTTGGAGACGCTCCTTCAATGGAGGTTGAGGTTATTCCGACGGGCTCACTTTCTCTTGACCTCGCACTCGGAGTAGGCGGTATTCCCAGAGGAAGAATTATAGAAATATACGGTCCTGAAAGCTCAGGTAAGACCACTATCGCACTTCACATTGCGGCAGAGGCACAGAAGCTTGGAGGAACTGCGGCATTTATTGATGCAGAGCACGCACTTGACCCCGTATACGCAAAGGCTATCGGTGTTAACATCGACGAGCTTCTCGTATCCCAGCCCGACTACGGTGAGCAGGCACTCGAAATTGCCGAGGCGCTTGTAAGAACCGATGCAATTGACGTCGTAATCATTGACTCTGTTGCAGCTCTCGTTCCCAAGACTGAAATTGACGGTGATATGGGACAGTCGGCTGTCGGCGCTCAGGCAAGACTTATGTCTCAGGCACTCAGAAAGCTCGCAGGCGCGATTTCCAAGAGCCGTTGCGTTGTGTTATTTATCCACCAGCTTCGTGAGAAGGTTGGCGTTATGTACGGTAACCCCGAGGTTACCACGGGCGGTAAGGCGCTTAAGTTCTACGCATCCGTGCGTATTGACGTCCGTCGCGGTCAGCAGATAAAGGAAAAGACCGACATTATCGGTAACCATACCAAGTGTAAGGTCGTTAAGAATAAGGTTGCTCCTCCCTTCAAGACGGCAGAGTTTGATATGCTTTACGGCGAGGGTATTTCCTCCGACGGTGAGCTTATCGATATCGGTGAGGCTCTTGACATCGTGCAGAAGAGTGGCTCGTGGTTTGCTTACGGCAATATGAGACTCGGTCAGGGTAAGGAGAAGGCTAAGGAATTCCTGAAGCTCAATCCCGATATCCGCGAGGAGATCAAGTCCAAGATTCTTGCAGAGGGCAAGGACCTTGCAGATAAGATTGCCGCAGGTACCATCAACGGACTTGACGAGGACGATGATGACGACGATATTTTTGATGAAGATTTCGAGGGATAAAAATTGAGATTCAAGAAGGCATACAGAAAAGAGTTCACTAAGGATGTTGCCATCGTTACCGACGAGGGAGAGTATCCCATCTGGGAAAAGGACTATGAAAAACTGTTTTCAAGCCTTATGCCCGGAGACGAGATACGCAACTCGGAGGAGCTTGTTCAGTTGGCAATACGACGACAGATAAAGAAGAGCGCGGTTAAAAAGATTTCCGCAGGCAATATCACGAGAAACGCTCTCGTTCGCAGAATAACGAGAGAAAAAATGTTTGATATTTATCCCGATAGAATCGAGGTTGAGTATATCGTAGACAGGCTTGAGCGTGCAGGATTTATCAACGATAAGTCTTATGCGGCGCGCTTCGTTGAAAACGCTTGTTCAAAGCTTTGGGGAGAGTATAAGATACGCTCTGCAATGCGAGAGAGAGGCTTTCGTAGCGAGGATATCGACGAGGCTCTTTATAAGGCGTCTCCCGATTGGGAGGAGCTTGCAAGAGCTTTTTGCGACGAGCATCCCGATGAGGAGCGTGCACTGCTTTTCCGTAAGCTTCAGGCAAGAGGCTTTTCCACGTCTGTAATTTCAAGCGTATTGGATGGAGAATAATATGGCAACAAAGGTTGGATTCGTATCACTCGGATGTCCCAAAAACACTTGCGATACCGAGGTGATGTTAAAAAAACTCATAGATGCAGGCTTCGAGATAGTTCCCGAGGATCATATGGCTGACGTAATGATAGTCAACACCTGTGCGTTTATAGAAAGCGCGAAGCAGGAGTCTATCGACTATATTTTAGATCTTGCATATCTTAAGGAGCATCACAACCTGAAGGGAATAGTTGTTACGGGATGCCTTGCAACCCGTTATGCCGAAGAGATTGAAAAGTCACTTCCCGAGGCAGACGGTATCGTTTCGGCAGGTGCCGAGGGAGATATCGTTGAGGCGGTAAAAAAGGTTTCCGATGGCGAAAGATATAAAAACATCAAGCCTACCGAGTGTCTTGCTCTCGGCGGTGAGAGGGTGGTCACCACTCCCGATTATACCGCATATCTTAAAATTGCAGAGGGCTGTGACAACCGTTGCGCTTACTGTGCAATTCCCGATATAAGAGGCGCTTTCCGCTCGAGAGCGCTTGACGATATTATGGCGGAGGCGCGTGAGCTTTACTCAATGGGCGTGCGTGAGCTTTGCCTCGTTGCTCAGGATACGACTCGTTGGGGTGAGGATATTTACGGGGAATACAGTCTCGATAAGCTTCTTGAGGCTCTTGCCACCGACAAGGAGTGTGGCTTTGAGTGGATAAGACTTCTCTATTGCTATCCCGATAAGATAACCGACTCTCTCGTAGCGGTTATGAAAAAGTACGATTGTATTGCGAAATACATAGATATGCCCATTCAGCATATCAACGAGGACGTTTTGAAGCGTATGAACAGACGCGGAGGACGTGAGACAATAGTGTCTGCTGTGAACAGACTTCGCGAGGCAATGCCCGACATCACTCTGCGCACCACCGTAATCACGGGCTTCCCCGGAGAGACGGCGGCGGAGTTTGACGAGCTTCTCACCTTCGTTAAGGAAACGAAGTTTGACAGACTCGGTGCGTTCGCTTATTCAAGAGAGGAAAACACTCCTGCATATTCAATGCCCAAGCAGGTTTCCAAAAAGCTCAAGGAGTCCCGCTGTGAGCGTATAATGGAGGCGCAGTATATCGTACACGCCGAGAAAAACGAGGCGCTTCTCAATAAGACCGTAAAGGTTCTTTGCGAGGGGTATGATAAGGTTGCCGAGATTTATTACGGCAGAAGTGAGGCAGACGCCCCCGAAATAGACTCGAAAATTTATTTTTCAGCCCGTCACAGAGTTCGTGACGGAGAGTTTGTAAACGTAAAAATTACCGAGGTTTCCGATTATGACCTTATCGGTAAAGAGGTATAAGAGTAATTTCAAGGAGAAATGAGAAAATGAAATTAAATTTACCCAATAAGCTGACGGTTTTAAGGCTTTGCCTTGTACCCGTCGTTATGGTGTTTATTATGTATCCCGCACTCAGCGGATACAATCCCGTCATTCAGTCAATCGTATGCACACTGCTTTTCATTCTTACGGCAGTTACGGATTTCATCGACGGAAAGATTGCACGCAAATATAATCTCATTACCGATTTTGGTAAGTTTATGGACCCCGTTGCCGACAAGTTTATGGTTATCGGAACACTTATTTGTATCACGGTTGCAAACGAGGTACTCAGACCATTTATGGTATGGGTTACCGTTATAGTTATATTCCGTGAGCTTGGTATTACCTCCATAAGACTCGTCGTTGCAAACAGCGGAGTCGTAGTTCCTGCAAGCTGGCTCGGTAAGTGTAAGACTATGGCACAGTCCATTTCTATCTGCGTATTTCTTCTTGAGGGAATCATCTGGGATATGTGGATACTGTCCTATATAGGTATGGCTGTAACAGCGTTTCTTACTCTTTGGTCGGGACTTGAATATTTCAAGGCTTATTGGAAATACATTGACCCACAGAAATAATTGCTTAAAAATAACTGCTTCCGTCACGGAGGCAGTTATTTTTTGGCTTGGTATAAAGAAAGTATAAAAATTTTAAGGTAATTTTGCCCGTTTTCTTGACGGAGCGTACGGATATGGGTATAATGTAAAATAGAGTAAAATGCTTTGTAAAACGATTGTGCAAATGCAATGAAAGGAAATATATTATGAAATGGACAGGACTTAACGAGCTTCGTGAAAAATACTTGTCATACTTTGAAGGAAAGGGACATCTTCGTCTTCCCAGCTTTTCGCTGATTCCTCAGAATGACAACTCCTTGCTTCTTATAAATTCAGGTATGGCACCTCTCAAGCCCTACTTTAAAGGCACGAAGGAGCCTCCCCGTAACAGAGTTACTACCTGCCAGAAGTGTATCAGAACACCCGACCTTGACAACGTAGGCAAGACCGCGCGTCACGGTACTTATTTTGAAATGCTTGGCAACTTCTCCTTTGGAGATTATTTCAAGAGAGAGGCAATTTTCTGGGCGTGGGAATTTCTCACAGTAACTCTCGAGATTCCCGCGGACCTTCTTTGGCCGAGCGTATACGAGCAGGATGACGAGGCGTACGATATCTGGATAAAAGAGGTTGGCGTACCTGCCGAGCGTGTTGTTAAGATGGGCAAGGCAGATAATTTCTGGGAGCACGGAAGCGGACCCTGCGGACCCTGCTCCGAGATATACTTCGACCGTGGAGAAAAGTACGGCTGTGGCTCTCCCGATTGCCGTCCCGGTTGTGACTGTGACAGATATATGGAGATATGGAACAACGTATTCTCCCAGTTTGACAACGACGGTAAGGGTAACTATACCGAGCTTGCACAGAAGAATATTGATACGGGCATGGGACTTGAGCGTCTTGCCTGCGTAATGCAGGGCGTTGACAATCTCTTTGAGGTTGACACCGTGCGCCGTATTCTCGATACCGTTTGCTCACTTTCGGGCAAGAACTACGGTGACAAGTATGAGAATGACGTTTCCATTCGTATTATCACCGACCACATCCGTTCTTCGTCCTTTATGATTGCCGACGGAGTTATGCCTTCAAACGAGGGCAGAGGCTACGTGCTTCGCCGTCTTATCAGACGTGCTTGCCGTCACGCAAGACTTATCGGAATTGAGGGGGCATTCCTTGCAGGTCTTTGCGACGTTGTAATTGATTGTAACAAGAATGCATATCCCGAGCTTTTTGAAAAGGCTGATTACGTTAAAAAGATACTTTCACTTGAGGAGGAGCGCTTTGCCGCTACCATCGACGCAGGTCTTGAAAAGCTTGCCGAGATGACCGAGAAGGCTAAAAAAGACGGTGCGAAGCTTCTTTCGGGTGAGGATGCGTTCAAGCTTTACGATACCTTCGGCTTCCCGCTCGATATAACCAAGGAGATTGCTCTTGAAGCAGGTCTTGAGGTTGATACCGATGCCTTCGACGCACTTATGCTTGAGCAGAAGCAGAGAGCAAGAGAGAGACGTAAGGCAGGCGGCGGATGGGACAGCACCTCGGTCAACGTGCTTGAGGGTACTCCTGCGACCGAGTTTGTCGGCTACACCGCTCTTGAGACCGAGGCAAAGGTCATCGCTATTATCGTTGACGGTGAAAAGGTTGAGTCGGTCAGCGAGGGCGATGCGGTTATCGTGCTTGACAAGACTGCCTTCTACGGAGAAAGCGGCGGTCAGGTAGGTGACGAGGGTGTTATTGTTACCGATAAGGGTGATATAAAGGTTGTTACAACAACCAAGCGTGAGGGCATATTCCTTCATGAGTGCGAGGCTTCGTGCGAGGTTAAGGTTGGCGACACCGTCAAGACCTGTCCCGATAAGGCGCGCCGTCAGGCTATTGCCCGTAACCACTCCTCTGCACATCTTTTACAGTCGGCTCTCCGTCACGTACTCGGTGACCACGTTGAGCAGGCAGGCTCACTCGTTGACGAGCACCGCGTAAGATTTGACTTCAAGCACTTTGCCGCAACGACTCCCGAGGAGCTTGCGAGAGTAGAGGCGCTTGTGAATGAATATATTATGTCGGCGTATAACGTCGAGACTATTGAAACCGACCCCGAGACCGCAAAGTCTATGGGCGCTACCGCACTCTTCGGTGAAAAGTACGGAAGCGTTGTCCGTATGGTAAGAATGGGTGATGCATCGGTTGAGCTTTGCGGAGGTACTCACGTTGGAAATACCGCGCAGATAGGACTTTTCAAGCTTATCTCCGAGGCAGGCGTTGCCGCAGGTGTAAGACGAATTGAGGGTACTACGGGTATGGGAGTTTTAGAGCTTCTCGCAGAGAAGGAGGAGCTCCTTGCAGATGCCGTTTCCGCCGCAAAGGCACAGAGCGGTGCAATGCTCGTTGAAAGAATAAACGCTATGACCCGTGAGGTTAAGGAAACAGCTCAGAAGCTTCGCGAAATGCAGGCGAAGGAGGCTTCCCGTGCGGTTGAAGCACTTGAGGCATCCATCGTTGAGGCAGGAGAGCTTAAGCTTCTCTTCGGTGAGATAGCGGGCGCGGATGCACAGACTCTTCGCTCGGAGAGTGACAGACTCCGTGATAAGTATCCGAGTCTTGCAGGTGTGGTTTACAGCGTGGTTGACGGCAAGGTACTCTTTGCGGCATTCTGCGGTAAAGAGGCGGTTGCACTCGGTGCGCACGCAGGTAACACTCTTAAGGAAATTTCTCCCATCGTAGGTGGCGGCGGTGGCGGACGTCCCGACAGTGCCGCATCGGGCGGTAAGCTTCCCGAAAAGCTTCCCGAGGCAAAGGCTGCGTTCTTTGCACGCTACGGAAAATAAATATAAGCGAAAGGAATTAATTTATGGATTGCTTGTTTTGTAAAATAATTGAGGGCACTATCCCTTCGACCAAGGTATATGAGGACGACGTAATGTATGCATTCCGTGATATCAATCCACAGGCACCCGTTCACGTTCTCGTAATTCCCAAGCTTCACATAGACTCCCTGAACGGAGTAAACGCGGAAAATTCTGAGGTTATCCGCGCAATATTTGAAAAGATTCCCGAAATTGCCAAGGCAGAGGGACTTGACAGCTACCGTCTCGTTTCCAACTGCGGACCTGATGCTTGCCAGACCGTACACCATTTGCATTTTCACATAATGGGCGGTCGCGCTATGTCGGGCTTGATGGCATAATAGATGGCGTATTATAACAAGCCCGTTGAAAGGGACGAAATAAAGGAGCTCAAGACCAAAATTGATACGGATTTTGTCGGCGCTTACCTTTTTCACGGCGAGGAGGAATTTCTCAAAAACCACTACCGCAAGCTTTTGAAGGACAAGATACGCGAGGAGGGTATGGCAGAGTTCAATCTCGTAACGGTTGAATTTGAAAGGGACGGCACTCTGTCGGATATTGCCGATGCGCTTGACACTCCTCCCGTTATGGCACCTCACAAGCTGGTTGAGGTTACGGGTCTTGACATTCTTTCTCTGAAAAAAGAGGAGGAAAAGCTTCTTCTTGAGGCTGTTTCAAAGCGTGCGGAGGATACCGTTCTTATATTTAATTTTTACGGTAACGAGCTCGATTTGTCTGTTAAAAAGACGAGGGAAAGGAAAATAATCCGAGACCTCGTTGAAGCTGAGGTGCTTCTCGTTGAGTTCCCAAGGCAGAAGATAGAAAAGCTTCGTTCGTGGGTGGATAAGTTTTTCACAAGCGAGGACCTTGAGATAACAAGCGTTGCTATTGACCGAATGATTGAGCTTTGCGACTATTCTATGACGAGACTTAAGAGTGAAGCAGATAAGCTTGTTTGTCGGGCAAAATTCGAGAAGATTGTTGAAGTGCCGAGCGAGTGGGTTTCCGAGATGGTTAAGCCGTCGGCAGAAAACGAGATTTTCGACCTGACCGACGCCATTGTTGCAATGAACGCTCAAAAGGCGGTTGCGGTGTACGAAAACCTTCTCGGGCAGAATTTTGACCCCGCTCTCGTTTTTGCCTCAATTGCAAAGACGGTCACCACTCTTGCAGTGCTTTGGTCTGCAAAGGAGTCGGGAGTCAGGGCTAAGGAGGCTGCCTTGTCGGTTGGTGGAATTTTTGATTGGCAGGCGGAAAAGTATTACAGATTTCTTACCTCCCGCACGGGCAAGGGATTGCAGAAAAGCATCAATGCGTGTGACCTTTGCGACAGAAGGCTCAAGGGAGAGGGCTCGGACAGACGGCTTGCCGTCAGTACTCTTATCGTTGAGCTTACATCGGAGGGCTGTAAATGAAAAAAATCAAGCTTTCTCAGGCGGTTGTTTGCGAGGGCAGATACGATAAGATAAAGCTTGACGCTCTGCTTGATGCCGAAATAATCACGCTTGAGGGTTTTGGTATTTTCAACAATCTTGAAAAGCGCCGACTCTTATGCTCTATTGCCGAAAGGCGTGGGCTTATCGTTGTGACCGACAGCGATTCTGCCGGTGCAATGATACGCAACCATATCAATAACATAACGAGAGGCAACGTTGAGCACGTCTATATTCCGCCGACTCAGGGCAAGGAAAAGCGTAAGGCTGCTCCGTCAAAGGAGGGGCTTTTAGGAGTTGAGGGAATTGAGGCTGAGGTTTTGCGAGGACTGTTTGAGAGGTTTGAAAATCCCGATTATCAGCCACCCAATCAGATAAGCCGAGAGCGGTTTTACTCGGACGGATATTCGGGCACGGAGGATGCTAAGGCACGGCGTGAACGACTTGCCGAGGAGCTTTCACTTCCGAAAAATATGAGTAGTAAAGCCTTGCTTTCCGCACTTAATATGCTTGTGTCCCTTGAAGAATATGAAAGGATAACCGAAAAAATAAAATGAAAAGTATGACAGGCTACGGCAGAGCCGTAGTAATGATAGAAAACGACGAATATACCTTTGAATTAAAGAGCGTTAACAACAGATATCTCGACGTAAACGTACGCCTTCCGAGAGCTTATGCATTCCTTGAGGATGCAGTGAAAAAAGAGGTAGGTCAGCATATAACCAGAGGTAAGGTTGACGTATATCTCACTGTGCGTAAGCTTGCGGGAGATACGGGCGAGGTCGTTTTGAACCGAGAGCTTTTGAAGGGCTACCTTGCCGCTGTGAACGATGCGGTTGAGGAATTCGGACTAAAGAACGACGTTGGCGTTTCAAGTGCTCTTCGTTTTCCCGAGGTGCTTGAGCTTCGTGCGGCAACCGAGGATGAGGACGAGCTTACCGAAAGGGTAATGCGTGTTACCCGTGAGGCGCTTGCCGATTATGACGCAATGAGAGAGAGGGAGGGCGAAAGCCTTGCTCTTGACCTTGCTGAAAAGCTTACGAGACTTGAGGAGATCCGTGCCGAGATAGAAAAGCTTTCTCCCGCATCGGTTGAAAATTACGAAAAGAGACTCCGCGAGAGAATCGAGGAGCTTCTCGGACGAGAGACACTTGACGAGTCGAGGCTTCTTACCGAGGTGGCAATATTTGCCGACAAGGTTGCGGTTGATGAGGAGCTTTGCCGACTTTCAAGCCATTTCCGACAATTCCGTGATATTATGAAGAGCCGTGGAGCAATAGGCAAAAAGCTCGATTTTCTTGTTCAGGAAATAAACCGAGAGATAAACACTACGGGTTCGAAATGCTCCGAGCTTGAAATTACCAGACTGGTTGTTGAGGCTAAGAGTGAGCTTGAGAAGATAAGAGAGCAGATACAGAACATAGAGTAAAGGAAAAAGCTGTATGAAAATGCTTATGTTGGGTGCAGGTAATATGGTTTCCTGCGACAGAATAGTATGTATAGTTTCTCCCGAAACCGCACCCGTCAAAAGACTTGTGCAGGATGCAAAGGAGGAGGGACGCGTAATAGACGTTTCGGGCGGTAAAAAAACGAAGTCGGTAATTATAACCGACTCCGACCACGTGATTTTATCGAAAATAGTACCGCAGAAGCTCCGTGACGCTATTGCGAACGATACCGACATTGAGGAGGACGAGGATGAATAGAGGAAAGGTACTGATAGTATCAGGCTCGGCGGGTAGCGGTAAGTCTACCGTTTTATCGGGCTTTAAGGGCGGAGAGGTTGAGCCCTTCAGATTTTCTGTTTCCGCAACTACAAGACAGCCCAGAGCGGGTGAGGTTGACGGCAGAGATTATCTTTTTGTAACAAAAGAGCGTTTTGAGGAAATGATTGAAAACGGCGAGCTTTTAGAGCACGCAGTGTTCAACAAAAACTATTACGGAACGCCCAAAGCACCCGTTGAACGTCTTATCGAGGAGGGCAAGGTTGTCATTCTCGAGATTGAGGTTGACGGAGCAGAGCAGGTAATGAACACCTTCGACGAGAAAGACCTTCTTTCAGTGTTCATAACACCCCCCGATTACGAAACCCTTGAGGCACGTCTCAGAGGAAGAGGAACGAACACCGAGGAGGATATCCGCGAGAGGCTTGAAAGAGCCAAGGTGGAGCTTGAATACTCCCGACTTTATCAGCATATTTTAATTAACTTCGACAATCGCAGTAATGACGTAACGAGTGCAATTGTCGAGCTTGTAAACGGTCATAGCCTTAAAGGTCTTGATATATATTGTGACAGCTCAGAAAAGCTTAAAGAAAGATTTTATAATTGAAAGGGGAATAAAAAGCCATGATGAACGAGCCTTCTATTGAAAAGCTTACCGCAGGCGGACTTAACCGTTACCAGATTTGTATTGCAACCGCAAAGGTTGCCCGTGAGATTATCGACGAGTACAACCTTGAGGACCGTCTTACAGCAGGAGACGAAAAGGCAAAGAAGCCCGTACACGATGATAAGCCCGTAAAGACCGCGGTTCACGCAATTGACGCAGGTGAATACGAGGTAAATCCTTATCCCTCCGAGGATGACGGAGAGGATGACGAGACAGCCGTTCTTGAAGAAAACTATGAGGGCGGCGAGGATGCACCCTTAAACGAATAAGGGCTTGAAAAAAGAGAAAAGGCGGAGAATTGAAAAATTCTCTGCCTTTTTACTTTAAAAATCAAAGGGCTTGCTGCTTGTAACGGGCTTGAAGGAAGGGTCCTTCTCTGCAATGCGGTCGAAAATGTATCTGAGACCGTACGCATTTCTTTCCTTTTTGCGTGGATTTATCGGGATAAGCTCGTCAATCTTCAGCTTGTGCTTAACGTCCTTTCCGAAGTCTATTTCCGAATAGTCTCGGTCAAGATAGCCTATCATAGGACGGCATCTGTCATTTAGCACAAGCACCTTGCCCTGATTGAAATGTTGAAGCTCGGAAACCGTAATGAGCGGATGTCTGTCACCGGTATACGGGCTGAGATATTCACCGCAAAGCTTTTCAAGACGTTCAAGAAAGGGAAGGTTACGACAGCTTAAATATATCCACGCACGGCAATTGGCAAGAAGAATTTCCATGCCGTCCAAGCCGTATTTTTGTGAAAGCTGATCCATACTCTGACAAACCAGAACAAAGCGTATTCCACGGCTTCTGGATGCGGTGAGCATTGAGCCGATAGCCTCCATTTTTGCAAAGTTTGCAAACTCGTCAAGCAAAAATACGGTTCTGTTGGGAAGCACTCCGTCGGGCTGAGCATCCGCAAGACTTATAAGCGAGGAATATACCTGCTTTACGAATACCGTTGCAATAGGATAGAGTGCATCCGAGTCATCGGGAAGGATAAAGAAGAGAGCCGTGGGCTTTTTGCCTATGCTGTCAATGTCAATCTCCGACTCAGAGAAAAGGTCGAGAAGTGCTTGTTGGCTTGTGTAAAGTGAGAGCATACCGTTGAGCATTGATATGATACAGCCCGAGGTGGTCTTGGCACTTGTTACAGACATCAGCGTTGACATATTTTGCTTGATTGACGAGGTATCGGGGAGTGAGTCGAAAAATTCATTGAGGTTGCGGAAGTCACGTCCCGATGGGTAATTAAAGGAGGTAAAGATATCTCGTGCAACGTTTGATACGTTTTCAAAGGTAAGGCTGCCCTCGTCACCGTATTCGAGAAGTATTTCAATAATTCCCTTAATGGTGGAGATTGCCGCCATACTCCAATAAGGGTCCTTTTCACTCTTTATGTTGTTTGAAAGGGTTGAAACAACGTCTCCGAGAAGCATAAACGCCGTGTCGATGGATTTTCTGTCACCCTTGTGATAAAGCTTTTCTACAAGTCCGAGAGGATTCCACTTGTTTCCCTGCTCGGGATTACGAAAGTTGAGCGTGAGAACCTCATATCCCTTGTTCTCAAGCATCTCGGCGGTGTATCTGTGAAGCTCTCCCTTGGGGTCGGAAATGACCATTGATTCGCCGGCCTTAGCCATCAGATGTATGGTGGGGAGTATGAGTCGTCTCGTTTTACCGCTTCCCGAGTCACCGATAATAAAGCAGTGAAGGTCATTTCTTGTGGTAACGTAGGTGTTGTCGCTGAGCCTTGTCATAGGCACGCCTGACGTTTCAAGCTTGGTTGCGGTAGTGTCGGAAAGTGTGGAGGCTTTTATGAAATTCTCCATGCTTTCAAATTCTGCGCCGTGTCTTTTTATATAATTAGGTAAAATTTTTCTTGCCATTGCTAATCACCTCAAAAACCAATCTTTTTGTATTGAACGGTTACGTGTGCGGGATTTTCAAATTCGCCAAGAAGCTTCTTTAAATTTTCCGTTTCTCCGTTATATCCTGCATTCTTCAGATAGATTACCAAAAATTCTGCAACGTCATAGCCGTATCTGTTCTCCTTGAAGTACCCCAAAAGTATTTTACGGGTTTCCTTTAGGTCGATGGCTACGTCCGAAATTTCCTCCATTGTGTATTTGCAAAGGTATTCGGGCGGAGGAAGAGTAATGGTAACCTTACGGAATTTGTCATACTGGCAGACGGTGTTGAGCATATCCATTATGTACTGCTCGTTATCCGTGCAAACGATAAGCACGAAAACAATATCGGTATTCGTTCCGATATAATTCAAAAGCGTCTTGAAGCGAGGATGGTTGGTTTTTCCGAGGTACTCGGTTACGTCGATTGCGAAGCATCCTCTGAAGTGGTCGTTCTTGGCAACGACTGAGGGGGATTCAAAAAACAGATTGAAAACAACGTCGGGAGCATCAGGCTCGGGATACGCAAGAACGAGCTTGTGCTGGTCGGCGGGTGAAAAGATATTTTTCTTCTTTATTATTTTTTTAACCTTATAGTCGATATACTCCTCAAATCCCACGTCGCCGTCGGCGGGGAGGACGAGAAGATTGTCGAAGCAACAGTTGTCGCTGTTGCAGGTTTCAAGAAATTCAAGTGCAAGCTTATCCATATCTTTCTCCTTTTTGCATCTTTTGAACAATTGTAACATATAATTTGATATAAATCAACAAAAAAGCACTCGAATTATCAAAATTCGGGTGCTTTTGTGCTATAACGTGCAGTTTTAAAACAGAATTTTTTATACTGAGAAATTGTATTTAATACGACCTCGCCGTTTTACTTTGCTTGAGTGTATGCATAGATTAGATAGGCGAGAATTGCCGGCGGCTGCCAGCCGCTTATAACATAGGAAATTGCACACAAAACGTGTGCAATTGCATGTTCAAAAAAAGTCTACCTCTTATAAAAAAACAAGCGATACTCGGCAAATGCCAAGTATCGCTTTTTGCATGAAAATCAGTTTTCCGCTAACCCTTCTTCCTCGGCTTTTGCCATAACTATATCACGCACGTGATGAGCCGAGGTGATGACGAATTGCATTCCTACAAGGACGGCAATCATTATGCATCCGAGGATTATAAGCATAGGCGTGTAGCTTCCGAATTTTTCAAAGCCGAAGTTGATAAACGGACCGCCCACCGCATAGCCTGCGGTATTGATGGAAATAAAGAGTCCCATCATTTTATTGTACGCCTTCTGACCGAAGAGGTCTCCTGCATAAAGCGGAAGCATTACGGTTTCAAGAGGCAGAGCAAGAGCGGAGAATATTGCGTAGGCAATACCCGATACCTTACCGATGGGTGAATTTGTAATAAACGCAAGCAAGAACATACCGATAACAGCCGCAATACAACAAATGCTTATGGTTTTTCGGAGTCCGAGCTTGTCAAACAGAAATCCCGAAAGGAGTTTTGTGCCCGTTAATGAAAGTGAGCTGATGCTTGCAACAAGTGCCACGAACTCGGGTGATATACCGTTGTCAAGCATATGCGCCGAGGCAATCGCTCCCTTCGCGTGAAGGCTCATACCCGTCAGAAATATACACACAGCAGCGCCGTAAAAATACGCGGTGTGCCGCGCATCGTTGAAGGTAATACCAACCCACGCTCTGCCTCGGTATTTTTTCTTAACCTTGGCGGGCTGTGAGTTGATTTCTTCACGCGATTTGTCGCGGAAGAGTATAAGCATAATTACGGCTACAACAGCAAGAAGAACGGCTATAAGACGGTAAGCGTCGCGGTATCCGAAGGCGTTGCTTTCCTGATAGATAATGGGAGTAACTATCTGCGCGGCAATAGCACCTCCGATGCCGTTTGCCGAAAGCACGGCACCCATTATAGTCCCCGTGTTTTCCTTACACCAGCGGTTGATGATCGCGCCAACCATTGCCGTACCCGACCAGGAGAATGCAATTCCGCTGAGTGCCTCACTGACGCAGAACATATAAACGTTCGTTGCCACCGAGTTGAGAAGCACCGAGCCGATAAGACAAACAAATCCTGCCATTATAAGCTTTTTAGAGCCGAATTTGTATACGAGCGCTCCGAAAAACATATTGATTACCGAGGTAGTTACAAAGCGACAGCTCGTTGCGAGTGAATAGGCACTTCGCTTTATGTCAAGCGCTTCGGTTATAGCAGTAAGATATAGACTCTTGTTAGAGCTGCAAAAGCCGAGACAGAAAAAAATCATCATGGCACACAGTGCGACGTTTACCCATTTCTGACGATTTTCGGATTTAATAATAGGCTTCAAGCAGAGTCACCTTCTTATTTGAATTCTTCTGCCGTTATCCAACGGAAGCCGAAATCAGTGAGTGTTTTTCCGAGGAGGTATACTCTTTCCGCAATATCGGGGATATATGCGAAATAGTCGGGATAGAAATACTGCTCGTGGAGACATACGCCTATATAGTGTCTTCCCTCGTTGTTAAACCGAGTAAGCGTTTCCTTTATTTCCTCACAGTTGTTGTTGTTAAGGCAAGGGCCGCCACCCATCTGTCTGAAGTGAAGTCCCGTTTCCTCGTCAATTATGGAAGCGTTCTTTCCGGTGAGTGAAGAATATTCAGCCTCGTCAAGATGATTGTAGGCACAAATGGATGCCGCAATTCTCTTGTCCTTTGATCTTCTCGTAAAGAGCTTTGTTTCGGGCTGACGGTTGTTGAGAAGTCTCTGGGCGTGACCGTAGGGTAGTGTGCTCTGGTCGCCGTTGTATTCCGTTCTGGTTCCGTAAGTGGGGGTGATGAACTTAACACCGCAGTCTGCAAGTGCGTGACAGCCTGCACGGCTTACGGGAAGCCAGTGGGGGCAGAGTGCGACAGATACGGACTTTTCACCTGCAAAGCGGATTATCTCGTCAACAATTGCCTTGTAGTTGTTCTTGAGGTCATCGTAGGTTGCGTTAACATAAGGATAGTCGGGAAATTCCTGCTTTGCGTGGAACGCCATCTTCAGCCAATCGGAATTAGCCTCAAATTCTGCCTTGTATATGTCGGGCATATCCTTGAGGGTAAACTCGTCGTCACCGTAGAAGAAGTCCGTTCTGTAAAAGAGGTTGAGCTGAACGGTAAGTCCCGTATCGTCGTGTGCGTGCTTGAGCATCTTCATAAATGCGTTGTCGAAAATTGACGCAGGTCTTTCGCGTGCGAGGTCTCTCATTACCCAGATGGTATCGTCAATAAAAAAATATGCAAGCTTTTCCATATATGAACTCCTTTATATTTGATGATGTCATTGTAGCACAAAAGTATTTCCGTTTCAATACGACCGATGTAATATTGTTAAAAATTCCATAATATTGAGGGAAATTTACATATTTTGAAGTCTTCATATCGACGAAAAAACAATTTTTGTGACATAGTGCTTGAATTGTCATACGGTTTGTGATAGAATAGGCGTATTGAAAAGGAGTGGTATTATGAAGCTTAGATTTTTACTTTTATTAATTTTATGCCTTGCAATGCTGGTATCCTGTGCTGACAACGCTACCAAGGAGCCTGAGGCTGAGGAGCCGGGTAACGATTATACCTTCGGTGTGTTTGCGGATATCCACAGCAGTGCGGCGTATTTCAACCGTACGCTTGACAATTTCTTTACTCTGACAAATAACGGTGAGGAGCTTGACGGCGTCGTTTTGATTGGCGATATTCTCTATACCGCCGAGGATAAGACTCCCAATTACGATTTTATAAACGAAAGCGAAAAATATAATATTCTCTCGGATGCAGGTAAGATTGCCTACGCTATGGGTAACCACGAATTTCCCTTGAACGCAGTCGGTGAGGACGAAAGGGTTCAGTCCTCAATTGACCTTTTCCGTGAAAAGACGGGTCTTGAGACTCAGGCTGACACGGTATGGAACGGCTATCATTTCATCACCACGGCTCCGAAGGATTATTCAGGCGCGCTTACCACAGAGCAGGAGTCCTGGATTATCGAAAGGATTGAAAACGCGCTTTCCGAAAGTGATGAGAAGCCCGTATTCCTCTTTATTCATCATCCTATTGATAATACCCTCAACAGCTCGAGAAACTCCGACAGACATTCCGAGGAGTTTGAGGAATTCATAAAGGGTCAGCCGAGACTTATCGTTATCAGCGGTCATACCCATTACACCCTTTCAGACCCCCATTCGATATATCAGGTACCCGGCGGTGCTACCTTCCTTTATACCAGCGTGGTTTACACCAGCGTTGGACAGAGTATGGCTTACGCCGATACCGACCACCGAGAGTTTTCTTCTCAGGCTATTCTTTTAAGCGTTAACGATAAGACCAACGTCGTAACCCTCAAGCGCTTTTACGTTGACGAGGAAAATCCCACCTATCTTGAGGGCGGTGATTGGACCTTTGATATCCCCGCAATGATAAAGGAAAGTAAGAAGACTGACGTTTCAACGGACGTTTATAAGTATACCGACAAGCGTGAGGAATTGAGCGTTGCACCTTATTTTGCCGAGGGCACCGAGATTACGGTTTCCGACTATACGGATTCCTCAATCGAGATTTCCTTCCCCAACGCACTTGCAGGTGCAGAAGGGGAGGACAGCTACGTCGGTTACTATAAAATAGAGGTGTTTGACACCGAGAGCGACGAGATTTTGGTAAGCAGTAAGATTATAAGCGACTTCTTTATTTTGAATAAGCTTGACACGGTTTCTCACGCCTTCTACGGTATGCCTAACGCAAAGGGCTGGCGTGTTTCGGTAACTCCCGTTTCAACATGGTACGTTGAGGGTACTCCTCTTACCGTTGAGGTAACTCCTCCCGCACCCGAGTTTGAGGAGGTCGTATTTGACGAGGAACACGTTTATACCGTTACCGCAAAGGATATAACTCCCGTAGGTAATTCGGGACATTATTCAAAGTATGACGAGTATATAAACGTTACCCAGAAGGGCAACTGCACTATGAGATATAACTTTGACGTTGAAAAGACGGGTAAATACCGAGTTATTATCAATGCAGGTGCAGACAGCGCAATCACCACAAGTCTTTCGGTTACCTACCGTGACTCAAACGGCAACGATACCGTTATATTTGAAACCGAGGAAAAATTCGGAACGGGCTCTGCTTCGAAGGCAAACGACTTTACCTGTGCGGAGTTTGATGCTGTCGAAACGGGAACGTATATCGTAAAGCTTAAGAAATCAAAATCCTTCGGTACTCTCAGAGTATTTAACTTCACCCTCGCAAGAATAAGCGAGGGTGCAGTTTTTGATTATATTGATGAGGATATTGAAAACGGTGCTACGATTGGCAGTATCATACTGACGAAAAATTCACTTCTTCCTCGTGTCTGGCCCAATTCAATTACCCGTGAGGAAATTGCTTGGGCGGCGGAAAAAATGGGCAATAAGCTCGTAAAGCTTAACGATGCCTGCAAGGCGGTCGGCGGTAAGGTTATGTACGTCGGTGTCCCTGAGCAGCATTCAATGCTCCGCGAGGACTATCCAGAGAAATTCCATTGTGACGGCGAATATCTTGACGTTATCGAGGAGGAATTTTACAAGGCTCTTGATGAGCGTGAGATTCCTTATATCAATATGAAAAGTATTTTTGAGGTGGAGGATTACCGCAAATATTATTCTCCGACCGACCATCATTTTACGGTTTTTGGTGCCTTCAGGACCTATCTTGAAATTATGGATAGGCTTGAGGCTGACGGTCTTGCTGACGGCAGACTTGCCGAGGAGGACTTCAAGGTCACCGAGCTTGAGAACGTTTTTTACGGCTCGAGAGCCTTGGCGATAGACCATATTTATCCCATCCCCGATAAAATTTCCTACTATGAGCCGATAAATCCCATTCCCTTTGAGCGTTACGATAAGGGTGTCCGTGTCAACTGGATACACTATATTCCCAAGGATACAAGCAAATCTGTCGGCTATTATATCTATATGGGCGGAGACAATCCCGAGACCTATATTCACACCAACCGTCCCGAGCTTCCCGATATTATGATAGTCGGAGACTCCTTCTCAAATCCCCTTGAGGCTCTGCTTTATACCTCGTTTGATTCTCTTCTTGCCATAGATTTAAGACACAATAAAATAAAGACCGTTTACGAATACGTCGAGGAATTTAAGCCCGATATACTTCTTGTGGTGCGTGACGATACCTGCTATCTTTCCTTTGACGGAAACGGCTCCTTCTGATGCGAAAAGGCTACGGTAAAAACCGTAGCCTTTGATTTATTTTAGGAGGTCTCCGCCGAAAACGTATTCGTAGCCGCTTTCCGAAATGATTTTAGCCGCAAGCTTTAGCTTTTCGGGATAGTCGGGCTGATATGCGTAGTAGTCGGGATAAAAATATTGCTCGTGGGTGGCGTAGCAGAGGAATTCTCTGTCAACGAGAGTTGGGTATACCTCGGCGATCTCCTCTTTTGTTGCAACGTTGAGAGAGGGTGCGCCTCCAAGCTCCTTGAAGCAGAGTCCCGTCTCCCCGTCAACGACGTAATCGCAGGTGTATCTTGTGCGCTCGCTTTCCTCGGTGGAAATGTTATTGTAGCCGCGTATTGATATTTTGAGGGCGGGGTCTCCGAATTCTCTTACGAAAAGAGCGGTCTCGGGCTGACGGTTTTGTAAAAATCTTCCTGCGTGACCGTATGGCAAAAGGGATAGGTCGGTGTCGTTTGCCGATAAATTTGAGCAGGTAGCACTCATCATACGGATGCCACCGTCGTAAAGCGCGTGACAAGCCGCGCGGCTTATCGGTCTCCAATGAGGAGTTGTGGATATGCTGAAGGATTTTTCTCCCGCAAAGCGTAAAACCGCGTTTTTGATGAGCGCGTAGTCCTCCGCTATATGCTCGTAGGTTGCGTTGATGTAAGGGTAGTCGGGAAATTCCTGCCTTGAATGGAAGCCGAGCTTCAGCCAATCCGAGCAAGCCTCGAATTCCGATTTATAGGCATCGGTCATTTCGTCAAGGGTAAAGAGGTCGTTTCCGTAAAAGGTGTCGGTCTGATAAAATACGTTGAGCTGTGTTTTCACGCCGTAAAGAGTGTGAAGCTCGAGCAACAGCCTCATAAACGGATTATCGAAAAGCGAAGCGGGTCTTTGTCTTGTAAGATCACGGAATACCCAGATAACGTCGTCAATAAAAAACAGTGTCTTTTTATTCATTTTATCCTCCAAGGGCAGTATTTTTCATTTATTATAATGTCAGTCCGTGCCTTTTGCAATTTAAAAAACACTTATATGTGGACAAAACAACGATTTTGTGTTAAAATGCTCTTGAGGTGATATAGTGAATAAGCTATTACTTGACTTTAACGAGCTCCCGAAAATAGGCTTTGCTCATCATTTTAAGGCGGAGAATTATAATCACAGCTATTTTCCGCGAGAAGACAATTTTGAAATAGTATATGTAAAAAAAGGAAGAATAACTGTCGAGATATGGGGCGGTAATTTCGTTGCCGAGGAGGGAAGCGTTTTTTTGCTTTTCCGAAATCATCCCATCAATATAATCTCATCGGATAAGGGGACTCATTCCCATTGCAGCGTACAGCTTATTATGGATTATACAGCAGCGCTTTCCGAGGATGTGCCCGAGGACTTTGCGGGGCTTGTGCTTCCGCTGTACGTGCCTGCTTCCGAGGTCACAGAGCGTATAAAGCGTGAGCTTTATTCCATCGTTTCGGATATAGGCGTATCCCGTGAGCACAGAGGTGCACACGCCTCGCTTATTGCCGTTGGTATTCTCAGAGCGTTATCCGAGCTTCGCATTACCGACAACAAATCCTCTATTGTAAGCTATATGATAAAGCGTTATATATCCGAGCATCTCGGCGAGAAAATTCTTTTATCGGATATTTCCGCTCATCTGAAGAAAACACCGAATTATCTCAATTCGGTGTTCAAGGCGGCAAACGGAATTAATATACATCAATACGTTACAGCCGAGAGAATTAAGACGATTTCCGAGCTTATGCTCAACAAGGGGCTTTCCTTTAAGGTCTCCTGCGAGAGCGTGGGCATTTACGACGTCTCCTACGGATATAGGCTTTTCAAAAAGCATACGGGACTTACCCCGTCGGAATATTCCTCGGGCAACCTATTTGACTATCCGCCGTTAAATAAAAAATAACAGCAGAAGAATTCCGATTACGGCCGTAGTCAGACATCCTGAGCATCCCGATTCATTCGTACCGTCGGAGTCAAGCTGACCCGTTACCATTAAAAATTCAAAAAAATCATCGTCCATATCAAAACCTCCGTTTGCCACTATTATACGGATAAATATGTACGAAAAAAAGGACACTCATCTCCCGTTGGAAATGAGTGTCCTGTTTTTTTATATTATTTGCAGATTATTAGAATTCAAGCTTTGATTCGATGTAAGCCTTAACCTCTGCAATGGGAAGGCGTACCTGCTCCATTGTGTCACGGTCACGTACGGTTACACAGCCGTCTGTCTCGGACTCGAAGTCATAGGTGATACAGAAGGGAGTACCGATCTCGTCCTCACGGCGATATCTCTTACCGATAGAGCCTGCCTCGTCGTAGTCAACCATAAAGCTCTTGGAAAGCTCCTCGTGAAGAGCGGAAGCCTTTTCGGAAAGCTTCTTTGAGAGAGGAAGAACTGCCGCCTTGAAGGGTGCGAGAGCGGGATGGAAGCGCATTACGACACGGGTGTCGCCTTCTGCAATCTCCTCCTCGTCGTATGCTTCGCAAAGGAATGCGAGTGCAACACGGTCTGCACCGAGAGAGGGCTCAACGACGTAAGGAATATATTTTTCGTTGGTTTCGGGATCGAAATACTCAAGGCTCTGACCCGAGTGATTCATATGCTGGGAAAGGTCGTAGTTTGTACGGTCTGCAATTCCCCAAAGCTCGCCCCATCCGAACGGGACGAGGTACTCGAAGTCGGTCGTTGCCTTGGAATAGAAGGAGAGCTCCTCTTTAGCGTGGTCACGGAGACGGAGGTTTTCCTTCTTCATATTGAGAGAGTAAAGGAAGTTAGCGCAGTAATCCTTCCAGTAAGCAAACCACTCAAGGTCGGTGTCGGGCTTACAGAAGAATTCAAGCTCCATCTGCTCAAACTCACGGGTACGGAAGGTGAAGTTACCTGGGGTAATCTCGTTACGGAAGGACTTACCTATCTGTGCAACGCCGAAGGGAACCTTCTTTCTGGAGGTACGCTGAATGTTTGCAAAGTTTACGAAGATACCCTGAGCCGTCTCGGGACGGAGGTAAAGCTCGCTCTTTGCATCCTCGGTAACACCCTGGAAGGTCTTGAACATAAGGTTGAACTTACGGATGTCGGTAAAGTTGTGTGAGCCACAGTCGGGACAAGCGATGTTGTTTTCCTTGATGTAATCCATCATCTGCTCGTTTGACCAACCGTCTGCGGGTGCTCCGCTGAAATCCTCGATGAGCTTGTCTGCTCTGTGACGGCTCTTACAGTCCTTACAGTCCATAAGGGGATCGGAGAAGCCTCCAACGTGTCCCGATGCAACCCAGGTCTCAGGGTTCATAAGGATGGCACTGTCAAGACCTACGTTGTACTTGGATTCCTGAACGAACTTCTTCCACCAAGCCTTCTTTACGTTGTTCTTGAACTCAACGCCGAGAGGACCGTAGTCCCAGGTGTTTGCAAGACCGCCGTAGATTTCGGAGCCGCTATATACGAAGCCTCTGCCTTTGCAGAGAGCAACGATTTTTTCCATTGTCTTTTCGCTGTTATTCATTTCCTTTTCCTCGTTTTTTCTAATGTTGATATATTATTATAGAATGAAATGCAAAATAAGTCAAGTCTTTTCCCGAACTCTTTATTAATAAATCGTAGGTTTTGCAAAATGTGAGCTTCAATAAGTCTAAAACGTGCTATAAATGTCCATTATGACGAGTTGACAAACCGAATTTGATATGCTATTATCATTGTAATCTTAAGTCAAAGGAGCTTTGATTATGGCTGTAAAGGTACAGTTGAATCGGTTGGAGGAGACCGTTCTTGAATACGAAAAGGAGCCGATAGAGGAGGGGAAGATACTTTTCATCGGTTCGTCGGGATTTACCCGTTGGAGTAAAAAATACGGCAACAAGCCTCTGGAGGAATGTATTCTCGGCAAAAACGGAGAGAGGGTTGCGGTAAACCACGGCTTTGGCGGAAGCACGATGGAGGAAGCACTTTACTACTATCCCCGACTCGTTCGTCCGTGGAAGCCGAGAGCAATAGTTCTCACTACCTTTATAAACGACAGAGGTTTTCTTTACACTCCCGATGAGCTTATGCTTCTGATGGAAAGATTTTTTGAGTATGCAAGGGTTGATATGCCCGGCATCAAGCTTTACGTAACAGATATCAGACCTCATGCTAAAATCTTTGACGATGAGGCAAGGAGGCTGTGGCTTAATCACGTTTATGCAATGAATCAAAGATTGAAGGAGTATGCCGACTCGCACGATGACGTGACACTCATCCGAGTGAGTCAAGAGCCTATGTACTTCAAGGAGGGTGCGGTAGGCGATTACACTCAGGTGAGAGAGGATATATTCATTGAGGACAGAATCCATTTCACTCCTTACGGATATGAGCTTTTTACCGACGTTATGAGGCGCGCCCTTGACGATATACTTTAATGAAAATGCCCCACTTGTGAAGTGGGGCGTTTTTTGTCAAAGTAGACTTGCATAAACACAACGAAATCACCTCGTTGGAGAGGGAACGAATCATTTAAAATAAATTAGAATCCTTACGTGGATTATTCGTAACAGCCTCGGGTATTTTTGTAAGCGGAGGCTTTGCATTAAAATAAAGTGTGCGTTTATACTTTTCCGCAATATCAGTCATAACGCTCTTTATTATGTCAACAACGGATTTATCGTATATCTCAAAATTTGCAATAAGATTTGCGTTGAGTCCCATAGGAGAAAAGGAAAGCTTGAAAAGAGGATTTTCCTTTTTCTCGCCCCAATCCCCTTTGGTATAGAAAAGCGTGTCAATTGTGTAGGTTCTCAAAAAATCCGAGAACATACAGTCATCCATTTGCCGTATTATGAGGCTGTTACCGTCACGGTAGCATCTGTCGGTCTCTCCTGCAAATTCAAATACCGCCTCGCTTACCGTGTCAAGCTCTAAGGAAACGTCAAAATGCTCGGATAAGCCACGATAAAAAGCACCGTCAAGAAGTCTGTTCAATGCCGCATACTGACAGTCGGGAGAGGTGGCAAGTGACAACCCATTTCCGTTAGCAAAAAGGTATAGCGGATATTTGTCAAATCCCGGCTGACAAGAAAAATGCTGATAATCCCGAATGTTCAGCCCTATTTGTTCATCAACGTCAGGTGTGTTACACGCTTCTTCCGACTCAATTGTGATACCGTCCCATTCGCCATATTCATAATCTGATGGCAGAAGCTCTCTGCTTGCGGCTTTCATTACCCGCTTTGTTATATCTTCAAGCTGCCGGATGTGCTTTTCTTCACGGGCGGAACAATAGAAAAAGCATTTATCACTATATATAGCATCCCAATCGTGCTCGTTGCTTGACGGAAAAATCGTACAGATTTTCGTTTCTTCGCAACACTCGTCATAGTGCTCGCAATCAAAAACATCGACAAAATAATAATTGCTCCATGCATCAAGAAAATATTCGGAGTACAGATAATTGTCCGATACTCTGCATATGGTCTGTGTGTATTTTTCGGTTTTGTAAACATAACAGTCTTGCCCTCCAAAATAAAGAGGGTCTTTCAGAGAGCCCGTTATATATTTACCTTGTAAAAATTCAAAAAGTATTTCACGCATGAGCGGTGCGGAATGTCGATAATCACCGCTTATCTTGTCTACGGATAAATGAAAATCATATCCCAAAGAGCCGAATTTGCTTTTGGTGGTACACATATAAATCGGATTGTTTCTGTAACCCATATTATCCTTCTTTCCTATACAACTTATCTTAATTATAGATTAAACAGAATATGAAGTCAATATAAACAAGTTGAATTGTTAGTTTTTTATATTACGTGTCACGTTTTGTCACGTCGGTGTCATTGTATGTCACGCTTTGCTTTTTGTTGACTTTGAGGCATAATCGTTATATAATAAGCTAAAGTCATTATACGGAGGCTACGGTGATGGGCTACAGAAATAATCCTATATATATCAGTATATCTAAAAATGAAGATTTTCCCCAAAAAATAGATTTGTGTCTATGTGTAAATAAGTTGATTAGCGATTATCGTCACTCGGTGCCTCTTGT
>JAFYTG010000177.1 GCA_017558945.1 Clostridia bacterium | reverse complement strand
GTTTTGCTGATGGTGTTCTTCATTCCCGAAACGCCATCCGCATCGGGCTGGAAGTTGAACCAACCGAGCGTTGAGGTGAGATTTGTTCTGTGAGTGCCGAGATTTACCGAAACGTGATTTGCGATAAATTGCTTTATGGCACGGGTAGGATAGTCCCACGCACCCGTTCTTCCTCTTACGTTCCATTCCTGAGGAGCGCTTGAGGAGGTTTCGATTATGGGGGATTTTTTACACTGTGATACAACGCGGTGGAGGAACATCTGGAAATAATAGAATTGGTCGTTGGAGTCTTCAAGATGCGAGGTTATACCGTCGATTGCATCGAGGTATATCATTGAGAAGCCACCCTCGTTATACGTCTTTGCCGTAAGGTCTGCTATGTGATAGAAGAGCTCAGAGCCAAGCTTGGGTGCAAACATATTGAAGTAGCCCGACAGATGATAGATAGTAGCGCCTGCCGAATGCTCGGCGGGAGACGTACCGCACTGACCTCTCGTTACGTTGATGAAGCCATCCTCCGTGCCGCTTCCGATGAGAATTATTTCCTCGTCTATAAGAACGTATCTTGAATTTCGGTAGAAGAAGGATACTGTGGTGTCAAAGCCCGATGCATCCTCCTCTGTGGGAATGGTTCTTCTGAATTTGGTTAAGCTCTTTCTGAGTGTATAGGTCTCAAGCGTTTCAAGGTCACGCTGCCACTTAGGATTTGAAAGGATGGGGTCGGACTTGTAGGTGATGTAATAGGCGTAGGTATGAAGTCCCAATTCAAAGCCTGCATCAATGTATTTTTTGCCGACGGTTTCGTAGAATTCCTTTGCCGTGCCCGTTTCGGTATTGTGGAAATACATATCACCCTGACGGAAGCTTGAGCCACTCTGGTGTATATCTATCTGGTCAATGCCTAACTGCGTTGCAATAGCGATTGTCTTTTCTACGTCCTCAGGCTTGGTTGAGTCGAATATGACGTAATCACCGAAGTTGCCCTTCCATTCCTGCGCGTAAGCACCGCCTGCCCTTGAAGCAAGACCGACAGAGGTGTCTATTGCATCGGTCAGCTCCTGAAGATACTTAATGGCATCTCCTCTTTTTGAGAATACAACGCCTATCTTTGAGCCAAACGTGCCCTTGTCAAACTTCGTGTATGCGTGTGCAATGCTTGATACCGCACCTGCTCTGAAGCCCTTGTTAACGGGATTTACCCACGCAGTCATACCCATTGAATTGAGCATAAAGGAGTCCTCGTCCTCGGAGGTGACAATCGTCGTGTTAAGACTTGCGAAGGTGATCGAGGAAAACGTGTCGGGTACCTCGGAGTCTACCTCGAAGGTCATATAATTATCCTTGACCTCGACTATAACATATACGTCTACGCCGTCCTTGAAGGAGAATTTAATTCTGTTTCCGTCAAGTCTTACCGCTGTGGGAAGCACCTTGTTGCCCGCATCGGTGTTGAGATATAAAAACTGTTGTGAGCCGTTGTTTACGTTTTCACCCGTGTAAAGATTGATGAATTCCGTAACCTTTCCGTTCTTTTTGTTTATGCTGAAGGAGAAGTGCTTGTTTTTGAAGGTTATTTCGGATGAGCTTTCTTCAACTCCGTCAAGAGTCGCATTGTAATAGTATTCGCCGTGAACGTTTGAGTTTGAAGCCATAAGTATATTGAGTCTGCCCCAATGAGTCTTGATATCGTCGAATACGTTTTCAAGCCTTGACTCACTTACGGTTTTGTCGCTTACGGTGAAGCCTAAAAGTCGGTTGATGACGGTAACTACCTCTGCGCGGGTAATCGTATTGTCGGGACGGAAGGTGTTGTCCTCGTAACCGTTTACAAGACCCGAGCTTGCCGCCGCCATAATTGACGAGTAGTAAAAATGCTCACTGTCAACGTCTCGGAATTTGATATCCCCCTTACCCGCCGCGAGCATTGAAGCAGAGTTTGCAAGGTCGACGAATTCTGCTCTCGTTATAGGCTCGTTGGGCTTGTAGGTTGTGTTCTTGTTGCGGAAGAAATATCCCGTTTGGTCAAGGAATGCAATTGCGTTGTAGAACCAATCGCCTTCCTTTACGTCGGTAAAGCGTGTCTTGTATCCCGAAGGGATTTCGGTCTTGGAGAGGATGAGACGGGCAAACACGGTACAAGCCTCGGCTCTGGTCATATTTGAGTTAGGCTCGAATTTGTTGTTGCCCTTACCGAAAATATAGGCACTGTTTGCGCCGTTGAACTGCGCAGGTATCTTGGGAAGCTCGGAGGAAACGTCAGCTTCTGCGAGCGCTCCGAGAGTGCTGACGCTTACCGTGGT
>JAFYTG010000176.1 GCA_017558945.1 Clostridia bacterium | reverse complement strand
TCTGCCACGACTGTACAGGTAAGGGCAACGACCAGGTTCGTTTTGAACTTGCGCTCAAGGCTTTCTGCCCCGACCTTCCTATCATCGCTCCCTGGCGTGAGTGGGATATCAAGTCCCGTGAGGAAGAAATTGATTACGCTGAGGCTCACAACGTGCCTCTTAAGATAAACCGTGAGACCAACTATTCCAAGGATAAGAATATCTGGCACCTTTCTCACGAGGGTCTCGACCTTGAGGATCCCGCAAACGAGCCCCTTTACAACAAGCCCGGTTTTCTTGAAATGGGCGTTTCTCCCGAAATGGCTCCCGACAAGCCTACCTACGTTACCGTAACCTACGAAAAGGGTGTTCCCGTTGCTCTTGACGGTAAGAAGATGAGCGCTACCGAGCTCGTTCTTACTCTTAACAAGCTTGGCGGTGAGAACGGTATCGGTCTTCTCGACATCGTTGAAAACCGTCTTGTAGGTATGAAGTGCCGTGGCGTTTATGAGACTCCCGGTGGAGCAATTCTTTATCATACTCACAAGGTTCTTGAGACCATCACTCTTGATAAGGAGACCTCTCACTATAAGGCTCTTGTAGCTCAGAAGCTTGCTGAAATGGTTTACAACGCTCAGTGGTTTACTCCTCTTACAAAGGCAATTCTCGCCTTTGTTAAGACTACTCAGGAGTACGTAACCGGTGACGTTAAGGTTAAGCTTTACAAGGGTAACATCATCAACGCAGGCGTTACCTCGCCCTATTCTCTCTACGATCCCGAGATTGCAACCTTCGACGAGGACGACGTATACGATCAGTCTCAGGCAACAGGATTTATCAACCTTTACGGACTTTCCACAAAGGTTTATTCCAAGATGCTTAAGAAGAACGGTATTAAAAACAAATGAGTAAATTTGAAAAAATGTGGGCAGGGCGGTTTGAAACCGCCCTTTCCGAGATAGCAGACGATTTTAATTCCTCAATCTCCTTTGATAAGAGAATGTGGAAGCAGGATATCAAGGGCTCTATGGCTCACGCGGGAATGCTCTGTGCAAAGGGTATTCTTACCGAGGCTGAAAGAGATAATATTCTTGCAGGACTTGAGGGAATATATAACGATATCGAAAACGGCAAGCTTGAAATAGATTCTGCCGCCGAGGATATCCATATGTTCGTTGAATCAGTACTCACCGAAAGAATCGGTCAGGACGGTAAAAAGCTTCATACCGCACGCTCACGTAACGATCAGGTCGCAGTTGATTTGAGGATGTATATGCGTGACGAGGCTGATTTGATAATCGATGGAGTAAAGGCGGTAATTTCTGCCGTGCTTGAGCAGGCAAAGGCTAATACCGATACGATTATGCCGGGCTATACCCATTTGCAAAGAGCTCAGCCAATTGTCTTTGCACACCATCTTCTTGCGTATGCAATGATGCTCGTGCGTGACGTTGATCGTCTCATTGATGCCCGTCGCAGAATGAACGTATCTCCGCTCGGCTCTTGTGCCCTTGCGGGTACTACCTATAACACCGACAGAGCTATCACCGCTGAAAAGCTTAACTTTGACAGCTATTCGCTCAACAGTATTGACGGCGTTTCCGACCGTGATTTCTGCGTTGAATTTATGTCGGCGTTTTCAATTCTTATGATGCATCTCTCCCGATTCTCCGAGGAGATAATTCTCTGGAGCTCTTGGGAATTTGCCTTCGTTGAGCTTGACGATTCCTTTACGACGGGCTCGTCGATTATGCCTCAGAAGAAAAACTCCGATATGGCAGAGCTTGTAAGAGGTAAGACGGGTAGGGTATACGGAGACCTCTTCGCTATGCTCACCGTACTCAAGGGACTTCCGCTTGCGTATAATAAAGATATGCAGGAGGATAAGGAGTCTCTCTTTGATGCAATTGATACCGTCAAGGCTTGTCTTGAGGTGTTTGCACCTATGATAAGCACCATGAGGGTTAAGCGTGACAATATGTATAAGGCCGCTCAAAAGGGCTTTATCAACGCTACCGACCTTGCAGATTACCTCGTTAAGAAGGGTAAGCCCTTCCGTGAGGCTTATAAGATTGTCGGTACTATCGTAGGTCATTGCGTTAAGAACGATACCGTGCTTGACGACCTTCCTCTTGAGGAGTATAAGTCCTTCAGCGAGGTGTTCGACACCGACCTTTATGATGCCATTTCTCTTGAGACCTGCGTGAATACTCGCATTTCTCAGGGAGGCACGGGTCCCGAGTCGGTCAAGGCTCAGATTGAATTCGTTGAAAGCTTTTTAAATTAATCCCAAAAAGCCGTTTTTTAAACGGCTTTTTGTTTTTTGGGAAAATTTTGTTTATATATTGATTTTTTTGCCGTGATGTTATAAAATTGTCTTAACAAATATTTGAGGTGCAGATTATGGACAAAATTCGTGAAATAGAGCGTTTGAATTCTTTATACGATGGCAGACGTGCATACTTTGGTGATATGCACAACCATTCCAATACGGCAAGCGGTGACGGGCACTTTTCTCTTAAGGAGTGGCGAGAGGGAATGAAGGAGCTCGGAATGGACTTTGCCGCAATTGTTGACCACAGACAAGTTGAGCATATGTATCATCCCGATTGGGAGGACGGTGTATTTATCGGAGGCTCCGAGCCTCTTGCATGGATTTCCGACAGTAACGCCGAGTTTAATGCGATTCATTATAATATGATTTTTGAGAATGCAAAGCCTCTCGAAAAGCTCCTTGAGGCTTTTCCCGAATATAACTTTACGGGTGGAATCGGAGGACGCTTTGAATATCCCGATTTTACCGAGGGCAGAATGAGGGAGCTTATTGCCTTTATAAAAGCAAACGGCGGCTTTTTCGTTCATGTTCATCCCAAGCAGCTTATGCGCTCGGATGACCCTCTTGATTATCTGTTTGATGAGGAGACGGGAATCGAGGTCTTTTACGTTGATATGAGAGACGAGATGACCGAGATAAATTACATACTCTGGTGTGACCTTTTATCACTCGGTAAGCGCGTATGGGCTTGCTCGGGAGAGGACAGACATAATGAGCCTACGACTAACGCTCTTACGACGATTTATTCCGAGGAGCAAAGCAATAAATCCTTTATTTCGCACCTTCGCGTCGGTGACTTTATTTGCGGAAGCGTTGGTATAAAGATGTGTATCGGAGATTGCCGAATGGGAGGCGTATGCGACTTTAACGGAAGGACTCTTGCTATCTCCGTCGGTGATTTTCACCAAAGCGTTGCAGCCCCCTCGCACTC
>JAFYTG010000175.1 GCA_017558945.1 Clostridia bacterium | reverse complement strand
GGCTCGTCGGAATCGATAGGCTCGTCGGAGTCAATAGGCTCGTCGGAGTCAATAGGCTCATCGGAATCGATAGGCTCGTCGGAATCGATAGGCTCGTCGGAATCGATAGGCTCGTCGGAGTCAATAGGCTCGTCGGAGTCAATAGGCTCGTCGGAGTCAATAGGCTCGTCGGAGTCGGTAGGCTCGTCGGAATCGGTAGGCTCTTCAGGTGAGGTAGGTAGCTCGGGCTCTTCGGGGGTATCGGTTGACGGCTTTGACGGTTGCCATACATGAGGGTGATTACCCTCAAGCTCGCCTACCGTAAGTCCCGAGGTGTTGGGATTCCAGTATCCCGATTTTACCTGCTCAATAAGTGTTATATGACTTGCTTCAACCTCGGTATTGTATAGGTTGAAGGCGTTGTTGATTATTTCAAGGTTTTCCTTCGTATAGAGTGAGTACAGAGATGCTCCTCCTGCACTGTAAAAGCCTTCGCCTGCGGCAGTATAGAAGGTCATAGAGTCTGCACCGAGTCGGTGAAAGTCAATCAGCCTCAAATATCCGACTATATCCTTGAGGGAGAGATTGGTGATGCAGTTGTCAACCACAAGCCCGGCAACCTCTGTCAGCTTATCAAGTGAATACCAGTCAGAGCTTGTGAGCTTTTCCATAAGTGCGGCAAGGAATAGCTTCTGTGCATCAACTCGTCCGAGGTCTCCCATAGCGTAACCGCTTCGGAATCTTACAAAGCCCTCGGCATCCTTGCCCGAGAGGGTCTGCTGTCCCTTTTGGAGATTGATGTAAAGTCCCTGCTCCTCGTCAACGTAGTACATATTTGAGGGGATATTCATCGGCACACCGCCGATAGCGTCTATTATCTTAACGAAGCCGTTAAGGTCAATCATACAGTACTTGTCAATTGTGATACCGAAGGTAGACTCAATGGTCTTTTCAAGATAGGCAATGCCCGCGTTGTTCGCTTCTGCCTCGGTTTCGTAATTAAATCTGTTCTGCGACATCCAGTAGGCGTATATTGCGTTGATACGCTTGTTACCGCCGTGTCGGTTTATGGGGTCCTCAACGTAGGTGTCACGGGGAATCTGCAAGAGATTGACCTTCTGTGTGGCACTGTTGAAGTTGAGCACTATCATAACGTCGGTGTTAAGACCTACTCGGTCCTTGCCTACAACGAGAACGTTATAGGCGTGCTCGTTTCTCACGATTCCCTCAAGAGCGACGGGAGGCTTGGCGGTTTTGAAAAACGTGTCGATGGAGCAATCCATCCAGAAGGGATTGGCATCGCTCGACAAAAAGCTTGCCATAAAGCCCGTCTTGTTGCCAAAGGGGTGAGAGTCATCGTCTGTGTCGGGGCGAATTGTCGAAAAAATATATATGCAGGTTAAAATGAGAATTGCAACCAGTATGAGTACGGTTGTGTTAAAGGCGTTGAAAAAGCTTTTCTTTTTCTTCGTTTGCTTTTTCGGGGGAGCCTTTTCCACCGTCTTGCGCGCTCGCATTGCGGTCGGCTTGTTTTGGCTGCGATTTGCATTTTTCGGTCCGTTATTTTTCATATCAATCCTCTGATTTCAGAAATTCAATCGCACGGAGTGTATCAGTGTGTATATAGGTGTTTTTTTCGTTTAAATGCTCAACGGTTGACTTAAGTACTCTTAGTACCGTTTGGTCAAGAAGCTTCATTTTGTCATTGTGACCTTTAAGGCTTGAGAAAAACTCACGTCTCGTGTCCTGACAGATTTTGTGAGTGCGTGTGGCTTCAATAAAATCCGACAGAAAAAGAAGCTTTTCCTCAAGCGTCATATCAGGCTTGGCGGTACAGTGACAGTAAATGAGCGAAAATACTCTGTCAGCCTGCCCAAGCTCCTCCTTTGCCATAATTGCCCCCGTTCTTGCGTGGAGCACCTCGGGAGAGGCAAGGTCGTCGGGAGAGAGCTGATATGAGTGTTTTTTGGCGTATGCGATATGCTCCTCTGACGTAAAGGGCTTGGTGCAATCGTGAAGGAGCGAGGCAACGCTTAAAAGCTCTTTGTCCGCGCCGTAAATATTCGCAAGCTCCTCTGCCGTCTCAACTACTGCCAAAACGTGCGAGAAGCGTTTGGCGGGCAGAGTGTCCTCCATACGCTTTTTTAGTGCGTCAAGCGTCATTTATAAAATCCTTTTTTGACTATATACTCTCTTACGCCCGTATTAAGCAAGCCGAAATTGCCCGAGCGTATTTCGGTGGAGGAGGCATCCGTTGGCGGAGCTCCTATGACGTTTATTCTGCATTGCGGAAATTTTTCCTCAAGCACTTTTTTGAAGCTCGGGATTTCCGAGTCCTTCTCATCGCATCTCGGTATTACCCATACCTCGACTGACGGTAAAAGCAGGTCGGCTCTTTTCCATTTGTCGAGAATTAAAAACATATCCGTGCCGACGTAGAGACATAGGGTGTCATCCTTTTTTGTAAGCTTTTGCACGGTTATGTAGGTGTAATTCTTTTCTCCCGTCTCAAGATAAAGCCTTTTTTCGATATCCGAAAATATAAGCTCACATTCGGTCTCAAGCTCGGAAAATGCAATACGGCACATTTCAAGCCTCTCGTCAAAGTCGGCGCTCTCACTCGGCATATCCTTGTGAGGCGGTGCGTAGGTAGGGATTATATATACTCTGTCAAGATTTGCCGAGTGTATGAATGCTTCAAGAGCATTCGTGTGCCCCTTGTGCACAGGGTTGAAGGTGCCTCCGAATATTCCCGTTCTCATTTTGGGAGAACGATTTTTTTGTTCTTGCGGCTTTCACGGTAGAGAACGATTTTTGAGCCGATTACCTGAACGATTTCGGCTCCCGTTGCCTCTGCAAGCGCTTCTGCCGCCGCATAAGGTCCCTCAAGATGAGAGGGAAGGGCTGTGATTTTTATAATTTCACGGGCTTCAAGCGCCGTGTCTATCTGATTGATAAAGTTTTCGTCTATATCTCCCTTGCCAAGCTGAAAGATTGCCTGAAGATTCATAGCAATTCCCTTGAGATAGGAGCGCTGTTTACTTGTCATTTTCTTCCTCCCAAAGACGTGCAAAGGCTTCAAGCGCACGTCGTCTGTGACTGTATTTATTTTTTTCCTCGGCGGGAATCACACCGAAGCAGGCGTTGGCATCATCGCTGAAGAAGTAGGGGTCGTAGCCGAAGCCTCCGTTACCCTGACGTTCCTTGAGTATTCTGCCTCTTGCCTCACCTCTGACCGTAAAGTCACGTTTGCCGTCAACGTAGGCAATGGCACAAACGTAGCCTGCCGAACGGTCTGTCTTGTCTTCAAGGTTTTTGAGAAGAAGCTTATTGTTCTCCTCGTCGTCTGCGTCACGTCCGTCCATTGATGCATAGCGTGCCGAGTAGATACCCGGAGCGCCGTCAAGTGCGTCAACCGTGAGTCCCGAATCGTCGGCAATAGAGGGAATACCGCTTTTTTCAAACGCCGCTCTTGCCTTGATGAGTGCGTTTTCTTCAAAGGTCGTTCCGTTTTCCTCAATCTCGCCGTAAAGCCCGATATCGTCAAGGCTGAGTATTTCAACGGGAGTCTTGAGGCAGGCGTTGAGAATTGCCTCGACCTCTTTTATTTTATGCTGATTTCTCGTGGATAAAACAAGCTTTTTCATAATCATTCCTCAAACAGTGCTTTTACGAAATCCTCGGCTACAAAGGGACGAAGGTCCTCGACGCCCTCTCCGACACCGATAAATTTAACGGGAATGTCAAGCTCCTTCTTGACCGATAATACGACACCGCCCTTTGCGGTACCGTCAAGCTTGGTAAGAACAAGTCCCGTAATATTTGCACTCTTTTTGAATTCCTTGGCTTGATTTACGGCATTCTGACCCGTGGTTGAATCAAGCACGAGAAGAGTCTCGTGGGAAGCATCGGGAAGCTCACGCGAGAGCACTCTGTCCATCTTGGCAAGCTCATCCCTAAGATTCTGCTTGTTGTGAAGTCTGCCCGCGGTATCAACGATAAGCACGTCGGCGCCCTTCTTTTTTACTGCCGCCGCGGCGTCAAATACTACTGCGGAGGGGTCTGCGCCCTCGCTCTGTCTGATGAGGTCAACACCAACTCTGTCTGCCCAAACGGCAAGCTGGTCAATTGCAGCCGCGCGGAAGGTATCCGCCGCCGCAAGCACGCAGGTCTTTCCCTGCTCCTTGAGGTAGGAGGCAATTTTTGCGATAGAAGTGGTCTTACCTACTCCGTTAACACCGATAACGAGAATTACCGAGGGCTTGGTGTCAAGCTTTAATTCGGTGTTTTCGCTGTCAAGACGCTCTCGGAGTATTTCCAGCATAAGATCGCGAGCCTCGGATGCTTCACGGAGCTTTTGCTCCTTGGCGCGTATGCGAAGCTCCTCTGTCATTTCTCCCGCCGCAACGATTCCCACGTCGGCGAGGACGAGAAGCTCCTCAAGCTCCTCCCAGAAATCCTCGTCAAGCTCGGAGCGTGTGAACAAGGAATTCATTTGGTTTATAACCGCATTTTTTGTTTTGGTAAGTCCTGCTTTGAGTTTTTCAAAAAATCCCATTAATTGATTTCTCCCTGATATTCGTCAAGGCTTACTCGGATATAGTCGGATACACCCTTTTCCTGCATGGTAATGCCGTAGAGTATATCTGCTGCCTCCATAGTGCCTCGTCTGTGTGTGATAACTATAAACTGCGTGGACAGTGAATACTTCTTGAGGTATTCACCGAAGCGTGCAACGTTAGCATCGTCAAGGGCTGCCTCAATCTCGTCGAATATACAGAAGGGTGAGGGCGATACCTTGAGGATAGCAAGGTAAAGGGCTATTGCCACGATACTTTGCTCACCACCCGAAAGGAGCGAAAGGCTCTTGATTATCTTTCCGGGGGGCTGAACGTTGATGTCGATGGAGCATTCAAGCACGTCGTCACCGCTTACGATGATTTCGGCTGAGCCTCCTCCGAACAGCTCGACGAAGGTCTCCTTGAACGCCTTCTGAATCTTGATAAGGCTTTCCGAGAACTTTTCACGCATGGTTGCATCAAGCTGAACTATCATTCTTTCAAGTGATGCCTTGGCATTGGTTGCATCGTCAAACTGCGCCTTGAGGAAATCGTATCTTTCCTTGGTTTCACGGTATTCCTCAATTGAGTCGAGGTTTACGTTGCCAAGCTTCTTCATTTCTGCACGAAGGAATGCAAGTCTTTCCTCTCTCTCCTCCTTGGAAATACTGTGATTGGAGTGTGAGCTGGAGGCAAATACCACCGCCATATCAAAGTCCATCTCATAGTCCTCTGCAAGACGGGTGAGGATATTGACCTTCTCGTTTTCAAGCTCGTCAAGCTTTGCCTTGAGCTGTGTTACGAGACGGAAGGAGGTCTCCTTCTTGTCGGTCAGGCTCTTCTGTGTTGCACGGATGTCAAGGCTTTCTGCCTCGAGTCTTATAATTCTCTCGGTGCATTCCTTGATTTCATTGTCCTTTACGGAAATGTCGGTGTCGACAGCCGCCTTTTCAATAAGCTTGTCGGCAATTCCTCGCTCAGCTGAAACACGTCTTTCGTCAAGCTCGCTCAGACGTGCGTTGGCGTTGACGATAGCGCTCTCGTTTGCCGCACGCATATTGGCAATACCATCAAGACGCTCTCCGAAGCTTGCAAGCTCAACCTCAAGCTCGGTGTGACGAGCCGAAAGCTCTCCCGCCTCGGCATTGAGCTCAAGCAGTCTTTCCTCGTTTTCAAGAACTTTCTTTTCGAGAGAGTCTCGGCGCTCTGAGGCACTTGTAAATTCAGCCTCGATAAGCTCCTTTTTCTTTTCAAACTCGCTCATAGAGTCACGGGTTACGTTTTCGGTATGTGCGAGGGAGTCGTATTCTGCGTTAACACCCTTAAGGGTCTCCTCAAGAGAGGCTATACGCTCAAGACATACGGAGTATTTCTTTTCAAGCTCGAAGAGGGCTCTTACGAGAAGCTCCTCCTCACGCTCACGCTCAAGGAAGGAGGACTCGATGGCACTCTTTTCCTTCTGTCTGTCGGAAATTTCGGTATTGATTGCGGATATTTCCGATTCAAGCTTTGCGCCCTCACGCTCGAGCTCCTCAATGTCTGCACGACGGGTGAGGATGGCGCTTGACTTAAGGGTCTGACCTCCCGTGTAAGAGCCGCCTGCATTGATGAGCTGACCGTCAAGAGTGATTATTCTCACCTTGAAGTTCAGCGCTCTTGCAAGAGGTGTTGCCGATTCGATGGTGTCGCAGACAACGGTCCTTCCGAGAAGGGAGTTCACGATGTCACGATACTTATCGTCGCATCTTACAAGCTCGGAGGCAATTGAAATAAAGCCCTTTTTGTTCTTGACCTCACGCACGTCGGCAAGGTTACCCTTGACGGTGGTGAGAGGGAGGAAGGTGGCACGTCCCGAGTTGGTACGCTTTAAAAAGGCAATTGCCGCCTTTGCCGCATCCTCGTTTTCAACTACTATATTCTGCATTGCCGCACCGAGACAGGTCTCGATTGCGGTGATATATTCGGGGTCTGTTACGATAAGCTTTGAGACGGGACCGTGTATGCCCGAAAGCTCCTTGTCGTGAGCCGCTGACATAACGCTCTTTACACTTCCCGAGAAGCCCTCAAGGAGTCTTTCCATACGCTCGAGGGTCTCACGGCGTTGGTTTGTCTCCATAAGCTTCAAGCGGAGCTTCTGCTTCTTTTCTGCAAGCTCCTCACACTTTTCCTCAAAGGTGTCAAGGGTTTCTTTATCGCGGTCAAGACCCTCGCGGAGCTCGTCCTTCTCCGAGGTCTTTTCGGCGGTTTCCTTTTCGGTGTCCGCCTTCTCCCGGTTTGCCTTCTTCAAGGCTGCATCGAGAGAGTCCTACTGGGATTTTACTGTCTCAAGACGCTCACGGCGGATGGCGTTGTAGCTTTCGCCCTCCTTGAGTATAAGGTCGTTTTCGGCACGTCTTTCGGCAATAGCCTCACGCTCTGCCTCTGCCTTTTTGACTTCCTCACGAAGTGAGAAAATGTTATTTCTTACAGTCTGCGTTTCATTTGCATTGTCTGTTGTACGGCGTGCGTTCTTCTCAAGCTCTGATTTAGTATCCTCGAGAGCCTTGAGGAGAGCCTCACGGTCGGCGTCAAGCTGACTGATTTTTGCCTTGCTGTCGGCTATGGAGGCGTTTACCTCTGCCTTTGTCGTATCAAAATGCTCGGTGTCGTTTTCCAAAATCGAAAGCTCGGACGTAACGGCGGAGAGCTTGGAGAGAAGCTCCTCACGCTCGTTTCTGAGTCTGCCCTCAAGAGCCTTTTCACGTCCTGTTTCAAGATAGTTTTCGTCAATTTTCTTGTCGGATTCCTCAAGGGCTTTCTCGGCATCGGCAAGGCTCTTTTCCTCAAGGGAAAGGTTTTCTCCGACCTTCTCCTTTTCCTTGTCGATTGTGGCAATACGCTGTGCGAAGCTTGATACCTCAAGCTCGGTGCGTTCGGTTTTAAGCTCGGTGTACTTTTCCGCCTTTTCACTCTGCCTCTTGAGAGAGGGAAGACGGGACTCGACCTCACCTAAAATGTCTCCGATTCTCGAAAGGTTGTCGCCCACCTTTTCAAGCTTGGAAACAGCCTCCTTTTTTTGATAGCGGAGTCTTGAAATACCTGCCGCCTCTTCGAAAATTCCTCGGCGCTCGTCATTCTTACGGCTGATAACGTCGGCTATTTTACCCTGTCCGATAACCGAATAGCCCTCACGTCCGATACCCGTATTTAAAAATATATCTACGATGTCCTTGAGTCGCACCTGCTTGTTGTTTATGTAATACTCACTTTCGCCCGAACGGTAGAGTCTTCGGCAGACGTCAATCTCGTCTGCGTCGAAGGAGCTTCTTCTGTCGGTGTTGTCAAGCGTCATCGTTACCTCAGCGTAGCCTGCCTGCTTTCTCTTGGAGGTACCGTTGAAGATGACGTCTTCCATCTTGGAGCCTCTGAGACTCTTCGGTGACATTTCACCGAGTACCCAGCGTACTGCATCCGAGATGTTGGACTTACCGCTTCCGTTAGGACCGACGATGGCGGTTATTCCACGGTTAAAGCTTATTACCGTCTTGTCGGGAAAGGACTTAAAGCCGTGCATCGTCAGACTCTTTAAAAACATTCGTTGCTCTCCTTTCGGTTTAAATTTGCATTAATGACATATTCATTTTATTATACTACTTTTTTGAAGAAAATGCAAGATTTTTCTGTGTTAAATATTAATTAAAAGTAAGAAAATCACGAAGGACAGAAAAGCACCCGACAAAAAAGCCAAAACATTGCTCACTCTTGAGCGAAAACGCTCGATCTTTCGGCTTGACGGGTCGTTTTTTTCACCGTTTATAATTTTATTTGCCGCCGTTATCAGCGAGCGCGTATCTCTTGGATTTTTATATTTTCCCTCCTTGACGATGAAATATGCCTCCTCGAAAGCATCCCCTTGGGGATGCTTAACTACGATGACCCTTTTATTGCAGCCCTTTATCATATCATCACTCCTTCTTTTTTATTGTGGTCTGAGACAGGCATTTTATACCTCGGTTACAAAAATTTTAAAAAAATTGTATTGACAAAGCCCGAGCTGTATATTATTATTGAAGATAAAACCGAGACAGAAACGGAGGGTGAGGTATGGCAAGAAGCGGTTTTATATATTCCGACGATAATAAGCGATACCACACTCAAAGCTATCACCTCAAGTCCACCTTCGGCAAAAAGGTGGTCAAGGTACCTGTTGACGCAGGCTTTTCCTGTCCCAACATTGACGGCACCGTCGGTTGCGGAGGCTGTATCTTTTGTCTCGACGGCTCAGGTCCCAATTCAAGACTCTCAATTGAGGAGCAATATTTTCAGAACCGTGAGGGCCTTTTGAAGAAGTGGCAGACCGATGCCTTTATAATTTATCTGCAAACACATTCCAACACCTACGCACCCGATATCGTTCTTGATGAGATATACCGCAAGGCTCTTGCTCTTGAAGGGGTTGTCGGACTTACTGTCGCCACCCGTCCCGACTGTATAAGCGACGGAGCGCTGTCAATTCTGGAGGAGCTTTCAAAAAAGACCTATCTCACACTTGAGCTCGGACTTCAAAGCATTTTTAACAAAACGCTTGAGACGATAAACCGAGGTCATACCTATGAGGATTTTCTCGCATGCTATAACAGATTGCAGGAGAGGGGAATCAGGGTTGCCGTGCATATGATAAACGGACTTCCCGATGAGAGTGTTGATATGATGATGGAGAGTGTTTCCACCGTCGCCTCACTCAAGCCCTTTGCCATGAAGCTTCATCTGCTCTACGTCGAAAAAGGTACTGCGGTTGAACAAATGTGGCGAGACGGCAAGCTTCCATACTTTGAGCGTGACGAGTACGTCAGCCTTCTTTGTGACGAGATTGAGCGCATTCCCGCTGAGGTGGTTATAGAGAGACTTACGGGTGACGGAAAGGCGGATATACTTCTTTCTCCGTTATGGACAATGAAAAAGTTTGCTTTTCTTGATGAAATTGACAAGGAGCTTGAAAGACGTGGAAGCTTTCAGGGAATAAAAGCGTAATGGAAACGATAAGAATAACCTCAAGACAGAATCCCGTGATAAAGCGTGTGGCGTCCCTTTCCTCGTCTAAGGGCAGGGGAGAGCATAATGCGTTTTTTACAGAAGGAATCAAGCTTTACGGAGAGGCAATATCCGAGGGATTTATTCCCGTTGAAGCGTTTGTTTCCGACTCCTTTTCGGGTGATATAAACGGCATTCAAGCCAAAAAAGTCTATTCCGTACCCGACGAGGTTTATGAAAAGATGACCGAGCAGAGTGCTCCCGAGGGGCTTCTCTGCGTGTTTGATAAATTTGCAATAGAGCCGAATGGTAATACCTGCACGCTTCTTCTGGAGAATATGCAGGACCCGGGCAATCTCGGAACGGTGCTTCGTTCTGCGGCGGCGTTTGGCTGTCGCGAGGTGGTGGGAGTTTCCTCCTGCGACCCGTTTTCTCCCAAGACGGTGAGAGCCTCAATGGGAGCAATATTCAAGGTGCCCTACCGTGCCTTCAATACGCTTTACGATGCACTTGAGTACGTCGGGGATTCCAATTTACTTGCAACTGCACTGACCTCCGAGGCGGTGCCCCTTGACAGCGTGTCGCTTGACGGTGCCTGTATTATGATAGGCAACGAGGGTCACGGTCTGTCTGACGAGGCTTTGAATAGAAGCAATAAGCAGGTTATAATCCCCATTGAGCAGGTGGAAAGCCTTAACGCTTCCGTTGCCGCATCAATAATTCTTTACGAGGCTTCGAGGAGGAGAAGGGCTTGAGCCGTGAGCTTTTGTATCTTGTTTGGCTTACCTGCAATACAAGCTTTTCACCGAGCGTAAGGCGTTTTCTTGAAGGGTATTCCGCCGAGGAGCTTTACTGCGCCGATTATGAAACGCTTTTGAAAATAGGCTTTAGCGAAAAGGCATCACGCTCACTCTCCGATAAGGGACTTGAACGTGCCGAAAGAATTTTAAGAATATGTCGTTTTAAGGATATTTTGCCCGTTGCTTATACGGATGAAGCGTATCCAAGGGCTCTTCGCAATAATCCCGATATGCCGATAATTCTGTATATGAGAGGCAATCCTTCGTTGCTTGATAAAAGGCTTGTCGGCTTCGTCGGAACGAGAAAAACGACACCTGTTGGTGAGAGCTTTGCCAAAAGACTTGCAGAGGAGCTGATTGACGATGGCGCTGTGCTCGTTACGGGCTCGGCACTCGGGATTGACTCGGTGGCGCTGACGTCGGCATTTTATAAGCAAAAGCCTGCGGTATCTGTGCTCGGGTGCGATATCGACAGGTATTATCCGTCTAAGAATTATGCTCTCCTTGAGCATACCGCAAGACTCGGACTCGTAATTTCCGAGTATCCGCCCGAGACTAACGCAAGATTTTTTCCTACCCGAAACAGAATAATCGCAGGGCTTTCAAGCGCTCTTGCGGTTTGCGAGGCGCCTCTTGAGAGCGGAGCGCTTATAACGGCTGAATTCGCCTCAGATTACGGCGTGCCGATATTTGCGCCGTATATTGACGGCGACAGCTTTGCAGGATGCAGGGCACTCGTTGACAGAGGTGCGCTTGAGCTGATTGAGGCGTCAGCCCTTTTGAGCGCAAGCAATCCCACACCACTTAAAATGGCTGAGAAAAAGCCGAAAAAACAGAAACAAGCGGTTGAAAAAATAACAGTTGAAATAAAGAAAAAGCAATACTCCGACCCGATTTTTGACTATATTGTCGGATGTATATGCTCGGGACGTGACACTCCCGATAAAATGGCTTCTGCCGAATATCCCGTGCACAAGCTTTTGTCAGCTTTGACACAGCTTGAGCTTGAAGGGGATATTGAGGCATTACCGGGAAACAGATACAGTATAAAATAGATTGATACAGATAAGGAGAAAGTATGGCAAATCTTGTAATTGTTGAATCACCCACCAAGGCAAGCACAATAAAGAGCTACCTTGGTTCAAATTTCAAGGTGCTTGCAAGCAAAGGACATGTGCGTGACCTTCCCAAGAGCACTCTTGGAATTGACATTGAAAACGGATTCAGTGCAAAATATATCAATATTCGAGGAAAGGCAGAGCTTATCAACGAGCTGAAAAAAGAGGCTAAAAATGCTGATAAGGTGTACCTCGCAACCGACCCTGACCGTGAGGGTGAGGCCATATCCTGGCATCTTGCAACGGTGCTTGGGCTTGATGAGTCAAAGACCGCAAGAGTATCCTTTAACGAGATTACGAAGAAGGCGGTAAGAGAGGCTATAAATAACCCCTCTACCATCAATATGGACCTTGTAAATTCTCAGCAGACACGTCGTCTGCTTGACAGAATAGTGGGCTACAAGATCAGTCCTCTGCTTTGGAAAAAGGTTCGTAACGGACTTTCCGCAGGTCGTGTACAATCGGTTGCAACCAAGCTTATCGTTGATAGGGAAAAGGAGATAAACGACTTCGTTTCGGAGGAGTCCTGGACCATTGACGGCGTATTCAAGGGAGAGGAAAAGCGAACCTTCAAGCTGAGACTTGTCTCCGACCAAAACGGCAAGCTCGCCCTTAAAACCAAGGAGGAGGCAGACTCGGTGCTCTCTCGTCTTGAGGATACCGATTGCCATGTGTCCGAGCTCAAAAAGGGCTCTAAGAAGAAGGTGCCCGCACCTCCGTTTACCACATCTCAGCTTCAGCAGGAGGCTAACCGCAAGCTTAATTTCCAGTCTAAAAAGACCATGCACGTTGCTCAGGAGCTTTACGAGGGTGTATCTCTCGGAAGACGCGGAGACCACGGTCTTATCACCTATATGCGTACCGACTCGGTAAGAGTTTCAGACGATGCCGCAGCGGCTGCTTGCGATTTTATCAAGTCAACCTACGGCGAAAAATATTATCCCAAGACACGCCGTATCTACAAGACCAAGGGCAATGCGCAGGATGCTCACGAGGCAATCCGTCCCGCAGACGTGACTCTTACTCCCGACAGCATCAAGGAATATCTTTCCGCCGACCAGTACAAGCTTTACCGACTCATCTGGTGTCGCTTCGTCGCAAGTCAGATGGAGGCGGCGAGCTATGATACCTTGACCGTTGAGGTAGAGGCGAAGAAAAATACCGACGTGTTTACCTTCAAGGGTAAGGGTGAGAGCCTCAAGTTCGACGGCTTTATGAGCGTTTACAACGTAACTCCCGACGAGGAGGACGAGGACGAGGAGAACGTTAAGTTCCCCAAGCTTACTCTTGGAGAAGCACTTGATATCGTTGAGGTTTTACCGCTTCAGCACTTCTCACAGCCTCCTCTGAGATACACCGAAGCAACTCTTATCAAGGTGCTTGAGGAAAAGGGAATAGGCAGACCCAGTACCTACACGCCCACCATTACAACGATCCTTTCCCGTGATTACATTGAGCGCGAGGGCAAGTTCTTCAAGCCCACCGCACTCGGAGAAATAATCACCGATATAATGACTCAGTATTTTGCAAGCATAATCGATTATAAATTTACTGCAAACCTTGAAATAGATCTCGATATGATAGCCGAGGGTAAGCTTGAATATATCAAAATGCTCGAGGAGTTTTACGCAGAATTTTCAGGGCTTCTTGAAAAGGCTGAAAAGGAGGCTGAAAGGGTTTCTCCCAAGGCTGCCGAGAAGGAGCTCGACATTATCTGCGAAAAATGTGGAGCCAAGATGGTTGTAAAGAGAGGGCGCTTCGGACAGTTTGCCGCTTGTCCTAATTATCCTGAATGTAAAAACACCAAGCCTCTCGATGCATCGGGCAATATCGTGGAAAAGAAGGAAACTGTTGTCGTTGACGGAATGACCTGTCCCGATTGTGGTTCAGGTATAGTTCTCCGTAAGGGACGCTTCGGTGAGTTTTACGCATGCGAAAACTATCCTAAATGTAAGTATACGAAGCAGCTATCCCGTGAGGCAGGTGTGTCCTGTCCCAAGTGCTCGGGAAAGGTTGTTATGAAGCGCGCCGGAAAGCGTGTGTTCTATGGCTGTGAGAACTATCCCAAGTGTGATTTCTCTACCTGGTATCTTCCCACGGGAGAGAAATGTCCCGATTGTGCAGAGGGCTATATGGTTATAAAGAAGACCGGTGATGCACCCGTCTGCTCCAACCGTTCTTGCCCCTCCGTAAAGAAAAACAAGCAGGAGAAAAAATGAATACACATACCGTTAATGTCATAGGTGCAGGACTTGCGGGCGTTGAAGCCGCATGGCAGCTCGCCCGTCAGGGAGTCCACGTAAGGCTTTATGAAATGAAGCCTCACAGATACTCTCCCGCACACACCTCTCCCTATATGGCGGAGCTCGTCTGCTCCAATTCCTTGAGGTCGGATAGCCTTGAAAATGCAGTAGGTCTTCTCAAGGCGGAAATGACTCACTTTTCAAGTATAGTAATGGAGTCAGCCCGTGCCTGCAGTGTTCCTGCAGGCGGCTGTCTTGCAGTTGACAGAGAAGGCTTTTCAAAATATATTACCGATAAAATTTCCTCTCATCCGAATATTGAGGTCATCAATGAGGAGATTACCTCTATCGGTGATGAGATAACCGTTATTGCAACGGGTCCTCTTACAGACGGTGCCTTTGCTGAATGTCTCGCAGGGCTATTGGACGAGGAGTCTCTCTCCTTTTACGATGCGGCGGCGCCCATTGTTGAAAAGGAGTCGATTGATTTCTCCTCGGCTTATATTGCCTCCCGTTACGGAAAGGGTGAGGCGGCGTATATCAACTGTCCTATGAACCGTGAGGAGTACGATGCCTTTTGGCAGGCGCTCATCACCGCCGAGACTGCTCATCTTCACGGCTTTGAAGAGAATGACCCCAAGGTTTTTGAGGGCTGTATGCCCGTCGAGGTTATGGCGTCACGCGGTCACGATACTCTTCTTTTCGGTCCTATGAAGCCCGTAGGACTTCCCGACCCGAAAACAGGTCGCGACCCTTACGCCGTCGTACAGCTCAGGCAGGACAACAAGAGCGGTTCAATGTACAATATAGTAGGCTTCCAGACTCATCTCACCTTCGGCGAGCAAAAAAGAGTTTTCGGAATGATACCTGCACTTAAAAATGCAAGCTTTCTCCGTTATGGCGTTATGCACCGTAACACCTTTATAAATTCACCAAAGCTTCTCAATCGCTTTTATCAGCTCAAAAAAGCACCGCATATCTTTTTTGCAGGACAGATGACGGGCGTTGAGGGATATCTTGAATCGGCAAGCTCGGGACTTTTTGCGGGAATCAATGCGGGACGTCTTGCTCGTGGGCTTGATTTTATCGAGCTTGATTCCAATACCGCAATTGGTGCACTTGCCTGCTACGTCTCGGACGAGTCCGTGACAAAATTTCAGCCTATGAACGTAAACTTCGGCATTATCAAGCCACTTGAAAAGCGTGTTAAGGGCGGTAAGAGTGCGAGAAATTCCGCTCTTTCCGAAAGGGCGCTTGAAATAGTCGAGGCTGTCGCAAAGGAGTATTTTAATGAGATTGATAATTGACGTTATGAGCGGTGACGCCGAGCCCTTAGAGGCTGTCAAGGGAGCCTTCAAGGCACTTGATGAGCTTGGCTGTGAAATCACCCTCGTTGGCAATGAGACAAGCATTAAGGAGGCAATTTCCACTCTTTCAAGAAGCGAGGAGGAAATACGTATCGTTAATGCCGAGAGCGTCGTCACTATGGAGGACGATTATCTCGTCGTTATAAAATCAAAGAAAAATTCGTCTATGAGCATAGGTCTTTCTCTTCTCCGTGACGGAGAGGGAGACGCGTTTATTTCCACGGGAAATACGGGCGCACTCGTTGCGGGAGCTACCCTTATCCTTCGTAAGCTCAAGGGAGTCAAGGCGGCTTGTATCGGCGCCGTGCTTCCCTTGAAGAATCCCGTTTTGCTGGTTGATTCGGGAGCAAACGTCGAGCCTGATGCCAAGAGTATGCATCAGTTTGCCGTTATGGGCGAGGTTTATGCGAGAAATATGTTCAACCTCGATAGCCCGAGAGTTGCGCTTATCAACAACGGTACCGAATATACCAAGGGCAATACTCTTGCCCGTGAGACCTATGCAATACTTAAGGAGAATACCGATATTAATTTCGTCGGAAACGTAGAGGGACGTGATATCGTTGACGACGTGTGTGACGTGCTTGTTGCCGACGGATATACGGGCAACATAATTTTGAAGCTCGTTGAGGGCTTCGGACATTATATGTCTTCAACTCTTAAGAGCCTTTTCTTCAAAAATCTTAAGACGAAGTTTGCCGCAATCTTTTTATCGAGGGAAGCTAAGGCACTTAAAAAGAGTATGGATTACACCGAATACGGCGGAGCGCCGCTTCTCGGTGTTGCAAAGCCCGTTATAAAGGCTCACGGAAATTCCAATGCAAAGGCTCTTTTTTCGGCTTGCCGTCAGGCGATAGCCTTCGTTGAAACGGGTATCGTTTCCGAAATTGCCGAAAAGGCAGAGCTTTGGAGAAACAACAGAAAAGAGGCTGAGCATGAATAAGGCGTACACACCCGAGTTTCAGGAAAAGGCATCGGAGCTTGAAAAAAAGATAGGATATGAATTCAAGGATAAAAATTATCTTTGGGTCGCGCTGACTCATTCCTCCTATTCAAACGAAAAGCGCTCGCAGAAGATAAATATCCCCTGCAACGAGCGTCTTGAGTTTTTGGGCGACTCGGTGCTTTCGCTGGTGGTATCTCAATATATTTTTACCTCTCTTAAGCAATTGCCCGAGGGTGAGCTTACAAAGCTCCGTGCGTATGCCGTTTGCGAGGATGCGCTTTTTGATTTTGCAAAATCCATAGGTCTTGGAGAATATCTTCTTCTCGGAAATGGTGAGGAAAAGACCAACGGAAGAAGCCGTAAATCAATTCTTGCCGATGCCTCGGAGGCATTGTTTGCCTCGGTGTTCATTGACAGCGGCTTCGACGTTAACAGCGTGCGTGCACTCGTTATGAGAGCGGCTGAGCCGAGAATTGAGGAAATGATATCCACACAGAAGCGCGGAGGCGTTGTCAATTACAAGGGCACGCTTCAGCAGATAGTTCAGAATTCAAGGGGAGATCTGCTTGAGTACAGACTCGTGCGTGAGGAAGGACCCGACCACAATAAGACCTTCGTCGTTCAGGTAATGCTCAATTCCAATTCAATCGGTGTCGGAAGGGGAAGAAGCAAGCAGGAGGCAGAGCAAGCCGCCGCTCGTGAAGCTTTAAGGCTTTTTGGTGAAAACGTGTAATTTTGACAAAAAAATCAATTTGACATATCACGGCGGATAAGCTAAAATAAAGGTATCAATGTAAAAGGATGATTTTTATGAAAAGACTGCTTTTTTGCGTTTTGACACTTTTGTGTCTTATAACTCTTTTGGCAAGTGCGGAGGAGCCATTTTTAAGGTTTGAGTTTTCTCACAACGTGGCAGAGAGCGTTCAGAAGGACGATACTGTTGTGTGCACCGTGAAATATTCGGACATTAATCCGCTCGGTCTTTCGAGCGTTGAGCTTACCGTTGAATACAGCGACGGACTTGAGTACAACAGGGACGCTTCAGCTACGGGACTTCAAAGCGCTTGGACACTGTGGGAGCCTAACGTATCCGATAACAGCATAAAATTCGGTATCGTTGACGACAGCGTCGTAACTCCGGGTGTCAACGATATGACACTTACCTTCTCCTTTAAGGTGATTGCTGACGGATTTGACGGTGAATATATAAGAATTGCCGAAAATAATATTTACGATTTTGATATAAATGAGGTTGAAAGCGTTGCCGAGGACATCAATGCTCCTGCTTTCGTTTCAAACCTTCCCGAAATGAGTGTTGAAAATAAGGGCGCTTCACTCAGAATCAACAACGCGCCTGCTCTGAGATTCGGAGCTGAAATCACCTCAATTCCCGCAAATGCCGAATTCGGTATGCTTGTATCCGAGAGTGATAAGCTTGACGGAGAGCTTACCCATTCAACCGAGAACGCAGACCTGCTTGAGCTGAAGCCTCTTGCCGAAAATGTTTTTGCTACCGAGGCTTTTGCAATAGCTTCAAATACTAAATCCTACACCTTCCGTCCATTTGTCAAGCTTGTAACCGATAGTGGAAGCGACTATTACGTTTATTTTGATTCTCTTGAACGCAGTGCAGAACAGGTTGCCTTGGCCGAGCTTGAAATTGAAAATGATGCGGAAAAGGTGAAAATGCTTAAGGCGTTTTGTTCTAATACTTGACTTTTTGTAAAAAATGTATATAATATATAATGTGAAGATATGATATTTTGGAATAAATACGCACGTTTAAGGAGAATTCTATGAGAAAGTTTTTACTTACGGTGCTTTTAAGCATTGTTCTTGTCTGCGTTGTTACGGCAACTGCAACGGCATCCCACGGCTTTGAGCTTAACACCTCTGAGCTTTCATCGGTTGAGGCGGGACAGACTGTAACTGTTGACGTAACCGTTGATAATATTACCGTTGACGGAGGTATAGAGACACTTGATTTTATAGTGTCGTATTCTGATAACCTTACTTATTCAAAGGCAACTGCAGCTCTTCCTACCGGCTGGGAATTCTGGACTCCCGTTTCGAATACCACCGATAGAACGGTTAAAATAGGTGCAGTTGACGAGGGTGCAACTGCTAATCCCGCTATTAACGACGGCGATATTACGGTAACGCTTACGTTTGTTGTTGCAAGTGATTTTGACAGCGAAAAAATTACGCTTGACTTCAGCAACGTCGGTGCATCTGCAAATGGTAGCTATGAGTTTGTTTCGGGTATCGGGAACAGCTATGAGTATTACAATGCTCCCGAGACGCTTACCGTAACGAGTCTTCCTATAAAGACTACGTATACCGCAGGACAGAACTTCTTCTCAAATGGCTTGAAGCTCAGCGTTACTTATACCGACGGAACGGTTGTTGAAGTAACCGACTTCACAGTAGAGGCTCCCGATATGATGACGGAGGGTGTCAAGGACGTAGTAGTTAAGTGGGGAAAGCTTTCCACAACCTTCCGAATTACCGTTAATCCTCCGCTTCTT
>JAFYTG010000174.1 GCA_017558945.1 Clostridia bacterium | reverse complement strand
TTATGACAAACGGTAACTCCCTTGTCGTAAGGCGTATGACAGATAGGGCATACGCGTCTGTCGGGCTCGTATACAATATCGGGAGTGCCCTCTCCGTCATATTCAAGAAGTGCCGAAAGACATCTTGCGGCATCGGTTACGTAGGGTGACAGGGTCATATCGGTACGGCAAAGCTCAAGCCATTCTCCGTCCTTCTCTCCCTCAAGAGAGACGGTGCCAATATTTACACGCGCCTTAAACTCGGTATAGTCGGCTATTCTGTGCGCCGTAACGTTCGTTGCATCTCCGTTTTTCTCACCCTCGGCAGCAACGAAAATCATATCACGGGTAACGCCTACCGCACCAACGGTATCACGGTTTTCACAATCGAGATTGAAGGCAAATTTGAAGAGAAGCTCCTCACTTGAGCTCTGAGCCACCCTATCAAAAAGACGTCGGCTCTCGTTGTACAATTTTTCACGCTGTCTGCGGCGTGCTTTTTCAATTTCTTTCATAAGAACAACTCGATTCTTCGATAGCTTTTTCGGTCAAGAGCCTCAAGGCTTACTATCTCGTATCGGTTTCCGTCCTCGTCGGATACGATGGCACGGTCCTCACCGATACGGATAATGCTCTTGAAGGTGTCTCTTACGGTTATGGTTCTTTCACCGATATCGGTTTTTATATTCCAATAGGAGTTTCCGAACTTTTCCTCAAGGGCTGTTATCGAAAGTATTTTCGGTATAAAATAGCGTCGGTTAAGGTCTTCGTTTAAAATCGTTGCAATCTCATCGCCAAACTCGGATATATCACGAATCATACCCAGCTCGGTCTTGTCAGCGTCGGTTACGGAGATATACTTGTCGGTCATATCGTGAGGAAATACACGGTAAAGATATACGCGAACCGACTCTGCTCCGTCAACGCTTGCCTTGATGAATCCGTTTTCGTTTTTTGTAAATTTACAGTTTTCGGGGGTTAAAAATTTTATATCCCCAACACCGTCAAACACTTTTCTTTCCATAGTTATTCCTCCACGCCGATGACCTTGAGTGCGTCAAGCTGCATCTTATAAAGCTTATAATAGCTTCCTTTTTTTCGTACAAGCTCCTCGTGAGTTCCGCTTTCGGTCATACGGCCGTCCTCAATTACGATAAGGCGGTCTGCATCACGGAGAGTGGAAAGTCGGTGAGCGATTATTATGGTTGTTTTATCACGAGTAATCTCGGTAATAGCCCTCTGTATTCTAAGCTCAGTTGCGGTATCCATTGCCGCGGTTGCCTCGTCAAGAATGAGTATGGTAGGATTCTTGAGTATTGCACGGGCAATGGAAACTCTTTGAAGCTCTCCTCCAGAAAGACTTCGGTAGCCCGTTCCTATCTTGGTATTATAGCCATCGGGATACTTTATGATAAAGTCGTGAGCACCTGCCGCCTTTGCCGCCGCAATTACCTCCTCCATTGAGGCATCCGGAACGGCGTAGCGGATGTTGTCGGCAATCGTTCCGCAGAAAACGTAGGTCTCCTGAGACACTATCGCAATACGGTCTCGGATGTATCTTGAGGGGAGATCCTTGACGTTCACTCCGTCAACAAGCACCTCTCCGTCAACAGCATCATAAAGTCTCATAACGAGGTTTACAAGGGTGGATTTACCTGCACCCGTATGACCTACGATACCGATCGTTTCACCGTTTGAGACCTTGAAGGATACGTTGTCGATAACACGGCGGTTAGGCACGTATTCAAAGCACACGTTACGGAATTCCACCTCACCCGTCTCCTTCTCGGGAAGTATCGGGTTTTCGGGTTCGGGTACGTCGGAATGCTTTTCGAGTATTTCAAAGAGACGGCTCATAGCATTAAGGCACTCGGAAAGCTGATTGGTAAAGCGGTTGAAAAAGTCGAGTGGGCTGTAAGCCATTGAAAGCATTGAAATATAGGTAACGAGCATACCGTAGGTGAAAGCGTCAGAGCCTTCCATTGAGTATTTTACAACCAGTATACCGCCAAGTCCCCAAGCCGTCCAGGTACCAATCTCAAGCACCGAGGGAATAATGTTTGACAGCCAATGCATCTTTTTTCTGTTCTGACAGAGAGTATCCGACAGTGAATAGTTCTTATAGTTAAACTTCTCTGCCTCAAGCTCCTCCTGAGAAAACGCCTTAACGACTCTCGTTCCCGTAAGAATATCCGAAACGAAGGAGTTAAAGCTACGGCGCTTTGAGTAATCGCGTGCGTGAAGCTTTCTCATAATTCTCATAAACGCACGTCTTACAATGAGAAACACGGGAACGGGTATCATTGCAACGAGAGATATCTGCCAGTTAGTCGTAAAGAGGATTATAACGACAGCCACCATCTGCACGATATTTATCGTGAAATACGGAATACCGTCAACGAAAAACCAATAAATAGACGTGGCATCCTGATTTATCTGGGTCATTATACCGCCCGACTGTCTCATATTGAAATAGGAGAGGGACAGCTTTTGAATTGCCGTGAAAATGGTCTTTTTCAAATCGTAGGTAACGTTAGCCGAAATTTTTGCGGTAACGATGGAATGCACCATTGTAAATACTACCGATATAAGCTTAGTTCCTGCAATCAGCAATATTGCAAAGGCAATGCGTCCGTAAAACTCACCGCCGATATCAAGAACCTCGTCATAAAAGAAGCGGCCGCTTATAAACGGTGAGAGTATTGACAAAAGAGTTGAAAGCACTACCATAAAAAGCACAGTTGCCGTCTGCCTCTTGTAGCGGTTGAAGAAGGGCATCATCTTACGGAAGAGCGCCTTGGTGTCGAGGTCACGGAGCTTTTTAAGTTCACCTCTTCCACCGGGTCCGCCCGGGCGACCACCCTCGGAATGCTCGCGGGGAGGCTTATCACCGAAAGGCTTCTCGGATATAGGCTCACCTGCCGTCGTCTTGCAAAATGCGAAGGCGTCGTTCTTTGTAGTGTTGGTGAAATTGGCAACGATGGCATCCTCACCGTTCTCTTTGTTCGTAGCAATGATATGACCGCCGGAAACGAGCTCCTCTACTCTGAAGGACTCCCATTCCTCAAGTGGCCATACCCTTGAGAAGCGCTCGGCAAGACCGACCTCACTTCTCTGCTTTACAAGTGAGGGATTTTCTTTTTCAAAAATACCTCCGAGTACCTCAAGCACGGCTACCTCATCGTCGGTAAGCACAAGCCAGGTATCGCAATATTCGAGTGCGTGACCCATATCAAGTCTTACGGCAGCCTTGACACTTGACAAAAGGATACCCTTGCGCTCAAATATTTCTGCTATTTGAGGCGGAAGCTTTTCTTTTGGCTCTCCCCTCTTGTCGCCGTGAGTCTCAAGAGGAAATTTTTTATCGTGTTTTTTCATAAATACACCTTAATTATGGTTGTTTCGACATACTCTTATAAGACAAAGTATACTTTTTAGATATGTATATTTCAAGAACTTTTGAAAAATTTTCAAAAAATATTTTTTATTTTCTTACCTCAGCTATTGCCAAGGCTCGAAAAATATGATAAACTATTTAAGTTATATTGTAAATAAATCAAAAGGAGTATATAGATATGCTGGAAAAACTTAATTCAAAGCCCACGCAGGGTCCCTTAACGCTTATCGTTATGGACGGCGTAGGACTTGGCAAGAAAAACGACGCAAACGCAATTTACAGAGCAAACACCCCTAACCTTGACAGACTTATGGCAAACTACCCCACTCTTTCGCTCAAGGCTCACGGTACGGCAGTAGGTCTTCCCAGTGACGACGATATGGGCAACTCAGAGGTTGGTCACAACGCAATCGGTGCAGGACAGATTTACGCTCAGGGTGCAAAGCTCGTTACCTCCTCCATCGAGTCGGGCAAGATTTTCGAGTCTGACACCTGGAAGACCCTTATCGCAGATTGCAAGACCCTTCACTTCCTCGGTCTTTTCTCTGACGGTAACGTACACTCTCACATTGATCACCTCAAGGCTCTCGTTGAGAAGGCAAAGGCTGACGGCGTTGCAAGAGTAAGAATTCACATTCTTCTTGACGGACGTGACGTTGGTGAGACCTCTGCTCTTGAGTACGTTGATCCCTTCGAGGAATTTATCGCAGGACTCCGTTCTCCCGACTTCGACGTTATGATTGCATCGGGCGGCGGACGTATGAACATTACCATGGACCGTTACGAAGCTAACTGGGATATGGTTAAGCGCGGCTGGGAAACTCACGTTCTCGGTGAAGGACGTCAGTTTGCATCCGCTCACGAGGCTATTGTTACCTACCGTGAAGAAGGCGGCTACAGTGACCAGGACCTCCCTGCTTTTGTAATCGCTGAAAACGGTAAGCCTGTTGGTACTGTTGAGGATGGCGACAGCGTTGTATTCTTCAACTTCCGCGGTGACCGTTCTATCGAGATCTCCAAGGCGTTTGAATCCGGCGCTGATTTTGACAAGTTTGACAGAAAGAGAGTTCCTTCTGTTATTTATGCGGGTAAGCTCGAGTATGACGGTGATCTCCATATCCCC
>JAFYTG010000173.1 GCA_017558945.1 Clostridia bacterium | reverse complement strand
TTGCCTTCAATCTCGATTGTGAAAACCGTGATACCGTTGGTGCGGTAGGCGTTACCCGTGATATGATTTTCGTTGCCACCGAGGGTGAGAAAAACGGAGATGCAACGAATGTTACGGCATATAGAATATCCGATTATACCGAGTTTAAGGCGCGTGTCAACATCGGCACCGTCTCTCTTGAAGGAGAGAAGAACGGAGAATGGCTTGAGCTTTGCCGTACCGATATGACATTGTCTCCCTACGTGACCGATGCTGCAAGATGCCTCTCGGCACTTCTCGAATACGACGGAGAGGGCACTCCCGATATTGTATACGAGCCCGACAGACGCGTATGCCCTATCTGTCATACGCCTTACGACAAGGGAGTTACAGTTTGTCATAACTGCACCAAGCCCGCATCTAATTTCAAAAGGCTTATCTCAATAGTTAAAAAGGATATACCGCTAATTATAGTGGCGTTTTCGATGTTCTTTGTGTTAAGCCTTATAAAGATTGCAAATCCCGCACTTCAGAAGGTGCTGGTTGACGGATATATTATGCCGTCGGGCGGATACGTTTTGGCGCAGGAGGATATTTTCAAGGGCATAATCACAGTTGTCGTGCTTCTTGCGTTGCTTCAGCTCGTATACCGTGTAATTGAGGTTATCCGCTCAAATATTCTGGTGATTGTAAGCACGAGGCTTGTTAAGAAGCTTCGCACCCTTCTGTTTGATAAGATTCAGCTTTTGTCGATTTCCGCAGTATCCCGTCGTACCTCTGGTGAGCTTATCAACCGTATGACCCATGATACCACGCATATCTCCGAGTTTTTCTCCGGCTACGTACCACAGCTTATAGAAAACGCTCTTATAATACTGTTTGTGGGAGTTGCAATGTTCGTCTATAATTGGAGGCTTGCACTTCTCGTTCTTATTCCCGCACCCATCATTATGATGATAACCCGACGCGTATGGAGATTTACTCATAGGCTTTATCACCGTCAGTGGATGATGGAGGCGGACTCCAACACCATTCTTCACGACGTGTTTCAGGGAATCCGTGTCGTAAAGGTTTTCGGTATGGAGGAAGCGGAGATAAAGAAATATGACAAGGCTATAAAAAAGGTTGCCGAGGTATCGGAGAAGAACGAAATCACCTGGGCAAAGATAATTCCCTATATGACCTATATTATAGGTGTCGGAAATTATATTGTAATGGCTTTTGTCGGCACCCGTATAATAGGCGGTGAGATGACGATTGGTGACCTCACTATGTTTACTGCCTTCACGGGACAGATTTATTATGCGTTTGACTGGCTGACCCGTTTGCCCCGTCGTTTGCAGATGACGGCAACCGCCGTGAGTCATATCTTCGATATAGTTGACGAGGAGGTTGACGTTAAGGACAGCGAGAATGCGATAGAGGACCTCGACATTGAAGGAAACGTGGAGTTTTCAAACGTATCCTTCGGATATGAGGAGGCAGAGGACGTGCTCCGCCGTATTTCCTTCAGCGTTAAGAAGGGAGAAATGATAGGCATCGTCGGACGCTCGGGAGTCGGAAAGAGCACCCTCATAAACCTCATTATGAGGCTTTACGAGGTGCGAGAGGGGAGTATTAAGATTGACGGTGTTGATATAAGACATATTTCCCAGCACTGTCTGAGAAGTCAGATAGGCGTCGTGCTTCAGGAGACCTTTCTCTTCTCGGGTACGGTGCTTGACAATATTGCTTACGCTGACCCAAATGCCAGCCGCGAGGATGTAATAAGAGCGGCAAAGCTTGCAGGTGCACATAAATTTATTATGAAGCTTCCCGACGGATATCATACCTACGTTGGCGACAGAGGCTACACTCTGTCGGGCGGTGAAAGACAGAGAATAGCTATTGCCCGTGCAATTCTCCGCAATCCCAAGATACTTATACTCGACGAGGCTACAAGTGCCCTTGATACCGAGACCGAGCAGATAATACAAAATTCAATCGCCGCTCTCGTCAAGGACCGCACCACCTTCGCAATTGCCCACCGCCTTTCGACCTTGAGAAATGCCACCAAGCTTATCGTACTTGACAAGGGCAAAATTGCCGAATTCGGCACACATGAGGAGCTTATGCGCAAAAACGGCATCTACGCATCTCTCGTTCTGGCGCAAAGAACTATGTCAACCATAGCTAAAAAATCATAGAACGTAAACATTTCTAACAAAAAAAGTCACATTAAGACCGCACTTTTGTGTAAAATCACCAAAAGTGCGGTCTTATTTTCTCCAAGCAGAAGCGTAATAAGATATTGAATAGTTGAAGATTTTCTTATATAATATATGTAAACAAATATTTTATGATATTTGTATTAAATTTTCAAATATTACCGAAGGAGGTAAAGCAAAAATGGCGAATATCTTATCAAGACAAATCAGAAACGTATGTCTCTTGGGACACGGTGGAAGCGGAAAGACTTCTCTTGCAGAGGCTCTTCTTTACTATACCAAGCAGACTGACAGACTCGGAAAGACTTCTGAGGGAAATACTGTATGCGACTTTGATCCTGAGGAAATCAAGCGTGAGATGTCAATTTCGGCATCCATCGCTCCTGTATTTTACGATAATAAGAAGATTAATTTCATAGATACACCCGGCTATCTTGACTTTAATGCGGAAATCAAGCAGGCACTCAGAGTGGTGAGAAACGCAGTTATCGTCATTGATGCTAAGGCAGGCGTTGAGGTTGGTGCTGAGCTTGCGTGGAAGGAAGCTTCGGATGCAGGTGTTGCACGTGCTTTCTTTATCAACCGTATGGACGAGGATAATATTAACTTTACAGCTATCCTCAATAACCTCAAGGACCTTTTCGGACAGTGTATATGTCCTCTCTACGTTCCTCTTTTTGAAAATCATAAAACCGTAGGCTACGTTGATATTATTGACGTTAAGGCTTATAAGTACAACAACGGTGTGGCAGAAGAAATTCCCGTGCCCGATCCCAATGCGGAATGGATACTTGAGTACAGAAGTATGCTTTTCGAAGCTCTTGCACAGACCAGCGACGAGCTTATGATGAAGTATTTTGAGGATGAGCCCTTTACCGACGAGGAGATTGCAGACGCACTTCAGGCAGGTCTTAAGATGGGTACCATCGTTCCCGTATTCTCAGGCTCTGCCATAACGCTTGACGGTATTGATTATTTTCTTCACAAGGTTTCCAAGTCCTTTACCAGCCCCGTTGCAAGAACTCACGAGGTCAGCGTTGACGGTGAGGATATCGCAATTGATCCCGAGGGTGAAACCGCAATCTTTATCTTTAAGACGGTTGCTGACCCCTTCGTTGGTAAGATGAGCTTCTTTAAGGTTATGAACGGTCTTTTGAAGAAGGATCAGATGCTCAAAAACGCATCCAACGGCAGCGATGAAAAGATTGCCCGTCTTATTTGCGCAAGAGGTAAGAAGCAGACCGAGGTTGACGAAATGGTCTGCGGCGATATCGGTCTTACCACAAAGCTCGTTTCCGCTAATACCAACGATACGCTTTCCGTATCGGGTAACCTTTGTTACAGTAAAATAGTATTCCCCGCACCCTATTACTCAATGGCTATCGAGCCTCTTGCAAAGGGTGATGAGGATAAGATTTCTCAGGGTATCTCCAAGCTTCTCGAGGAGGACTGGTCACTCCGTTACGTTAACAACGCCGAAACCAAGCAGATGGTTATCTCGGGTCTCGGTGATATGCACCTCGACGTTCTTACCTCCAAGCTCAAGGCACGCTTCGGCACCTCGGTTAAGCTTTCCGAGGAAAAGATTGCTTACCGTGAGACTATAAAGAAGTCGGTTCAGGCTGAAGGTAAGCACAAGAAGCAGTCGGGCGGTCACGGACAGTACGGCCACGTTAAGATTGAATTTGCACCGGGTGAGGCAGAGGGTCTTACCTTTACCGAATCCATCTTCGGAGGCTCTGTTCCCAAGAACTTCCATCCCGCTGTTGAAAAAGGACTTATTGAGTCTATGCAGAAGGGTGTCCTCGCAGGCTTCCCCGTTGTAAACCTCAAGGCTAACCTTTACGACGGCTCATATCACGACGTTGACTCCTCTGAAATGGCGTTCAAGCTTGCCGCTAACCTCGCCTTCAAGGAAGGTCTTAAGAACGCTTCTCCCGTACTTCTCGAGCCGGTTGGCAATCTTGCGGTACGCGTTCCTATGGATTACGTTGGTGATATTATGGGTGACCTTAATAAGCGTCGCGGTATCGTTCTCGGCACAAGTCAGGACGAGCGTGACCACAGCATTTCTGTCGTTGAGGCTGAGGTTCCCAAGTCGGAAATGACCTCTTACGCTATCCAGCTCCGTGCTATGACCCAGGGTCGCGGAAGCTTCACCTTTGAATTCTCCCGCTATGCAGAGGTTCCGGGCAATATTGCACAGAAGATTATTGCAGAGCATAAGGCTGACGTAGAGGATTAAATCAAAAAAATTATACAAAAAACAATGCGGGCACACCTTGACGGTGTGCCCGCTGTTTGTTTTGTGCAAGATAATGGCTCGTCAGAATTTTCTGTCATAAAGCAGTGCCGCAATGAGTATTACGAACACCGAGCCTGCGTTATGTACAAGTGCTCCCGTAGTAGGAGTAAGTGCGCCTATAACCGAAAGAATTACGGCTAAAATATTGATAAGCATTGAAAGTGAAATGCTGAAGCGTATCGTGTTGACGGTTGCTTTTGCAAGGCGCTTGAGATAGGGGAGAGAGGAGATACCGTCGCTCATAAGAGCAATATCGGCGCTGTCAACGGCAATATCGCTTCCGACACCTCCCATTGCAACTCCGACGTCGGCAGTCTTGAGTGCTGGTGCATCGTTTACACCGTCTCCAATCATGCATACTGCTTTACCCGACCTCTGAAGCTCCTTGATGCTTTCAACCTTACCCTCGGGGAGTAATTCGGCTTTTACGGTGTCAATATTGACAAGCCCTGCGAAAAAGCTTGCGCTTAAACGGTTATCACCCGTGAGAAGCACCGCTTTAACACCCATATTCCGTAAAGCGTCAACTGTTTCTACACTCTCTGCACGAAGAATGTCCGATAAAGCAATAATACCGATACATTCACCTTCGATACCTGCGAGTATCAAAGCCTTGCCCTGCCGTCTGAGTCCGTTTAGCTGCTCCGCTGCATATCCGTCGGGAGCAATTCCGTTTTCAAAAAGAAACGCTTCGCTTCCGCAGAATATCCGAGTGCCTCCTATTACGGCGCTTACACCCTTTCCCGCCTGCATTTTGAAATCCGTCGTGGGAAGAAGCTCAATACCCTCGGCGTGCTTCAATATCGCCCGACCGAGCGGATGCTCGCTTTTTGCTTCCACAGAAGCCACAAGCTTTAAGAGCATTTCACCGTCTAAGCCGTCTGCAAGGCTTACCGTGTCGCAAACTCTGAGAGCACCTTCGGTCAGAGTGCCCGTTTTGTCAAAGGCTACCGTGTTGACACTACCCATTTTTTCAAGCGCCTCACCCGATTTTATGATAACTCCGTGCTTGGTAGCCTGACCTATTGCCGCCATTATTGCGGTAGGTGTTGCAAGCACGAGGGCGCACGGACAGAATACAACGAGCACCGTTACTGCACGGGTTATATCAGCCGTTGCGAGCCCCGTGATTATAGCGATAAGAAGTGCCACCGGTACGAGCACGCTTGCCCATCTGTCAGCAATTCTCTCGGTAGGAGACTTTTTCTCTTCAGCCTCCTTGACCGTATTTATAAGCTTTTGAAGTGACGTACTCTTTCCGATTGCCGTTGCCTTTACGTCGATTGCACCGCAGCAGTTGAGCGTACCGCATAAAACTCCGTCACCGACTCCCTTGTCAACGGGTACTGATTCTCCAGTCATAACCGAGCCGTCAATCGAGGTGTCACCGCTGATAATGACGCCGTCAACCGTCACCGTCTCACCGGGAAGTATTCTGATGATATCTCCAACCGCAATGCTTTCCGTGGGGATTTCCTCCTCCGCTCCGTTTACAAGCCTTCTTGCCGTGGCAGGAGCAAGGTCAATAAGTCTCTTAAGACCTCTCTTTGCTCTGTCGGTCGTTATATCCTCGAGTATCTCTCCGATTGCCATAATAAACGCAACCTCGCCTGCGGCAAAGAGGTCACCGATTATTATTGAGGCAACC
>JAFYTG010000172.1 GCA_017558945.1 Clostridia bacterium | reverse complement strand
GCCTGCGGTGTTGCAGGTATCGTCGCAGGTCTTATCAGCTCGACGGGTCTTGCTTATCTGCTCTTCAACGGTATCGTTGCTCTTGCAGGCAATCAGACCATAATTGCGCTTTTCCTGACAATGCTTTGCTGTATAGTGCTCGGTATGGGTGTTCCCACAACCGCAAACTACTGTATTATGGCGGCAACCTGCGCTCCCATTCTCGTTCAGATGGGCGTGCCTATGATTGCGGCGCACTTCTTCGTATTCTATTTCGGTATCGTTGCCGACCTGACTCCTCCCGTTGCCCTTGCGGCTTACGCGGGCGCGGCTATCGCTCAGGCAAACCCGATGAAGACCGCTTTTACCGCCACCAAGCTTGCAATCGGTGCGTTTATCGTGCCCTACGTTTTTGCTCTCAATCCCGCAATGCTCTTTATCGACACCGGTGTTGGCGAGGTAATTCTCATTTGTATAACCTCGCTCGTCGGCATATTTGCTGTATCCGCTTCTCTCGAGGGCTACTTTGTTGCACGTATGAAGTGGTATGAGAGAATAATGAGTGCCGTAGGCGGACTTCTCCTCATTTATCCCGGTATCGTCACCGACTCCGTCGGTCTCGGTCTCGTTGCAATCTCCGTTATTTTTCAGTTTGTTTCAAGAAGAAAGAGAATTGCATAATTAACAGAATATCAATAATAAGGAGCCGTAAGGCTCCTTTATTTTTTGCGGTTTGTTTTTCGGTACGCCGACGGTGCCATACCGATTGCTCGTGCCAGTGGGCAAGAAGAGAAAGACTCGGGGTGTCGGGATAAATGAATCTTATCGGGAAATCGGTCTCGGGAAAATGTATATTCTCATAAATTGATAAGTCGTTCAAGAAATCACCTCTTGTCAATACTGTGCTATTTTATGTCAATAAAATTCTAACACTATTGCCGAATTTATGATACACTATAATCAGAAAAAAGTCAATATAGGAGTAATGAATATGAAGATAGGAACGTTTTTGGCACACAGTCTCGATATGGAAAACGAGGCTGATTTACTTGAGCAAAAATTCAAGGACCTTATTGCAATGGGCTTTGACAACTGTCAGCTTCAGGGGTGGAACGGAGCGAATTACACGGTTGAGAACGCACTCAAGGTCAAGGCTCTTGCAGAGCAATATAACGTCACGGTTACGGCATTCTGGTGCGGTGCGGCAACCTGGGGTGACGGACCGTGCGTATGGAACGATTACGACGGACCGTTTACAATCGGACTTGTGCCTCCATTATACCGCGACAAGAGGCTTGAGCATTTAAAGCGAGGAGGCGAATTTGCCTCGGCTCTCGGAGTCACCGACGTTATAACGCACGTCGGATTTCTGCCCGACTGTCCCAAGTCCGACTCCTTCAAGTCTCTTGTTGCGTGTCTTCGTGAGGGTGCGGAATACCTTAAGTCACTCGGATGCTATTTTCTTTTTGAAACGGGTCAGGAAACTCCCGTAACGCTTTTGCGTACCATTGAGGCAATCGGGCTTGATAATCTTGGTATCAACCTTGACCCCGCAAACCTTATCACCTACGGAAAGGGTAACCCCGTTGACGCTCTTTCCACCTTCGGTAAGTACGTAAGAGGTGTTCACGCAAAGGACGGAAACGTACCCACCTATAACGAAACGGGTGCCAATGAAACACCTCTCGGTGAGGGAATGGTAAATTATCCTGCGTTTATCAAGAAGCTTCACGAGGTAGGCTATAACGGTTCACTTACGATTGAAAGAGAGATTTCAGGCGAGCAACAGAAGATAGATATTTTAAGGGGCAAGGAGTATCTTAAAGCACTTTTGAAGGAAATTGTCCAATAACCAAATAAGCTTAAAAGCGGTGCATTGCACCGCTTTTATTCTTGCAAAAAAACAAGACTTGTGGTAAAATTATCCCTTGGAGGTATCAGGATGAAAAAGGCTCTTAATTTATTTTTTACAATGCTTAAAATAGGACTCTTTACCTTTGGAGGAGGATACGCAATGCTTGCCCTTCTTGAAAACGAGTTCGTTTCAAAAAGAGGTTGGATGGAGAAGGATGAGTTTCTCGATATGGTGGCAATTGCCGAATCGACTCCGGGACCGATTGCCATAAATTGCGCGACCTATATCGGCTACAAGAAGTCGGGTGTTTCAGGCTCTGTCTTTGCTACCGTCGGCATATGTGTTCCGTCCTTCATTATCATATACATTATATCCGTATTTCTCGACGGCTTTTTGAACTATCCCGTCGTTGAAAAAGCCTTCCGCGGTGTTCAGGTATGCGTCGTTTACCTCATCATTTCCGCAGGAATTAAAATGCTCAAGGGCTTGAAGCGCTCACTCTTTAATATCGTTATCGTTTCGGCAACGGTAATGGTAATGCTTGCCTGCTCGTTTTTGTCACGGGACTTTTCAACCGTTTTGTTCATACTTCTCTGCGGTGCGGTAGGAATAGTCTATCAACTTATCGCAAGACTTCACGGGGAGGGGAGAAAATGATTTACTTAAAGCTGTTTTTAACCTTTCTTGAAATAGGAGCGCTATCCTTTGGCGGAGGCTTTGGGATGATATCTCTCATTAACGAGAAGATTCTTTTAAGCGGTTGGATGACCGATGAGGAGTTTCTCAATATGGTAGCCATTGCCGAATCAACTCCCGGTCCTATTGCCGTAAATATGGCAACCTTCGTCGGCTCGAGTCAGGGCGGTCTTCTCGGCTCGTTTCTCGCAACCCTTGGAGTCGTGCTACCCTCGTTTATCATAATTCTTATAATTTCGGCGCTTATCAAAAATCTCTTGAAATTCCCCGTCGTGCAGGGCTTTCTTAAAGGAGTCCGTCCCTGCGTTGTCGGTCTTGTTCTGGCAACGGCGGTGCTGATGGCGAACAGCGTGCTTGTAAGAAGCGAGAGCATAAGCACCTTTGATTATAAGGGGGCTGTGATTTTACTGCTCATCGTTACCGCTGCAACGGTGTTTAAAAGGCTGAAAAAGAAGAACGCATCACCGATTGTGCTTATTATCGTTTCGGCTTTTTTGGGAATGCTTTTTTATTGAAGCACGGCGTAAAATATTCTTGACAATAATTTTGTTGTGTGATAATATTGCCATAATAACAAAAGGAGACATCTTATGAAGCTTTTATTTTTGGGAACGGGTGCGGCTGATTGGAGTCTTGAGGTTCAAGCCGACCCCGAATACAGACGCTTTACCTCCACTCTTATCGACGGAACACTTCTCATTGACCCCGGACTTCACGTCCTTAATTCAATCGAGTCCTTCGGCGTTGATATAAAGGGGATTAAATACGTTATAAATACTCACCGTCACAGCGATCATTACAACGAGGACAATCTTCGCGTGCTTGTCGAAAACGGAGCTGAGTTTATAGATTTCAAGGCGGGAGATAAGAAGCAGGTGGGCAAGTATTTCATCGAAGCCTATCGCGGAAATCACGGCAAGATTGATACGGTACACTTCTTTATTTCGGATGGAGAGAGGATTCTCTTCTACGGTCTTGACGGCTCCTGGCTTATGCCTGATGAGTCCTACGGGCTTGTAAAGAAGGGCGTTGACTACGCTATCCTTGACGGCACTCTCGGTGACGTTTTGGGCGATATACGTATCATCGAGCATAATGACCTTGGTATGATTCGTGAGATGGTTGGAGCGCTTAAGCCCTACGTCAAGCG
>JAFYTG010000171.1 GCA_017558945.1 Clostridia bacterium | reverse complement strand
GATTTGCTAACAGTTTTCTTTGAGAAAACTGTCGATTTTCGTTCAAATGAATGTAGTCCAAAAAGCAATTTGCTTTTTGGGGAGGCTGATATATCAGCTTCGAAAAGGCTTTTTGCCTTTTCGACATCCTACATTCATTATCCTGACAGACAAAGACGGGTTTAATTTTCCAATGACTCTCTTGATTTACGCTATGCTGAGTTGTTTGGCTTATGCCGGCGGATTTTATTTTATGTATCTTGCTTTGAGACTTGGCTCTTATGCAAACACCAAGCTTGTATCTTCGCTTTCCGGAATAGTGATAGTGCTTTACGGAATCGTGTTTTTGAACGAGGGGTCAAGCATACTCACATGGATAGCGGTCTTCCTCGTATTTTTCTCTGTATTCTTGATGAATTATTCGGGTGCCGGTAATGAGAAGATCAATTTGAAATGGCTTTTTTTCGCACTTATGACAGTTGTTACAAGCTGCGTTTTAGGTATCAGCAAAAGAGAACAGCAGATTCGATTTAACGGAGAATTCGACAACGAGTTTATGATAATTTCGCTTTTCGGAGCATTTGTATTTCTGTTTGTTTTAGGATTGGTAAAGAGCGGGAAAAATTGAAGGTCGCCGTTAAAAACGGAATTATGTTCGGATTAGCGGCGGGTGCGTTTAACGGTGCTTCGAATTATCTTTCACTTGTTATATATAATTTTGTTCCGATTTCCGTTGTTTCTCCCGTTACAACGGGAGGCGGTCTTATATTAAGCTTCGTCATATCTGTTGCTTTGTATAAAGAAAGCTTTTCGGTGCGGCAAATAGTTGCGGCTATCGTTGGCATTATTGCGTTAGTGTTATTTAAAATTGCATAAATAAAAGGAGTATTTATTATGGAAAAGATTCGTGTAGGCGTCGTAGGTCTCGGACACCGCGGACGTGAGCTTCTTAAGCTTTCGGCTGAATTTGACTGTGTTGAGATAGTTGCGGCTTGTGACATTCTTCCTCGCAACTGGTACGAACAGCAGTGGCTTTCTGCCGCACCTCTTTCGGATATGTTCCCAAAGACAGTATTCTACGAGGATTATGACAAGATGCTTGATGAGGCAGGTCTTGACGTTGTTATCGTCGAGACGGGAGCCGATATTCACGCTGAATTTTGTATAAAGGGACTTGAAAGAAACATCAACGTTTTGTCAGATATTCCTAACGTTGCAAGTCTCAAGGAGGCAGAGCTTCTCTGGAAGGCGGCTCAAAAATCCGAGGCTATCATTTCAACGGGCGCTAATCCCAACTACCAGAAGTTTACCTTCCTTCTCAACGACTTCTATAACAAGGGACTTTTAGGAAATCCCTATTGTATGGAGGCTGAGTACATTCATTGGTCTCTTCCTAATTCAAAGGAGAGAAAGCACCTCAATGAGAATGGTGATTGGCGTAAGCTCCTTATTCCTATCCGTTACTGCACTCATTCTCTTGGCCCGCTTCTTTCGATTCTCAAGGAGCCCTTGAGAAAGGTTACCTGCTTTGGCACTGGCTATCATGCTGACGGTCCTATTGAAACCTGCTTCGGCTCTGTCGTCACAAACGATGAGTCTCACGATATTAAAAAGGACGATATGATGTGCGCACAGTTTCAGACCGACTCGGGTGTTGTAGTACGTCTTATGCGTAACGGCAGATGTCGTGCTCAGGTACAGCATCATAACTACCGAGTATTCGGTACAGAGGGCTATATGGAAAGAATGGAGCGTATGGGTAAGGCGGTTATCCGTTACAACTCCATGAGAGAGCTTTCCACCTCTATGAAGGAGATTGGCGGAGAATATATGCCTCCTGCATATGCAGGCAACGAGAAGGCAACGGGTCACGGCGGTATGGATTACGCTATGCTCGACTATTTCTATAAGGCTATTCTCGAGGGTACGGGTGCTCCCATTTCGCTTAAGCAGGGTCTTGAAATGACTCTTCCCGGTATTTATGCCGAGGAAAGCGCAAAGCGTGGCGGTAAGGTGCTTCGTATGAAGTATCCCTGGGATGAGGATTGGACTTGCGAGATTGAAGACTAATTTAATGGGATGTTAAAACGTTCCAGACCACAAAAAGAGGCTTTTGAGCCTCTTTTTGTTATGAATAAAACAGAGTCGCTTGAAGTACCATCGTACATCGGCGGACTCCGTTTTTTCATTCTGAAACGTTTTTCCTATCCCATTGGCAAGGAAGGGCTTAAATTTGATGGGATGTTAAAACGTTCCGGACCACAAAATAGGATGAAATGCCTCTTTTTGTTATGAATAAAACAGAGTCGCTTGAAGTACCATCGTACATTGGCGGACTCCGTTTTTTCATTCTGAAACGTTTTTCCTATCCCATTGGCAAGTAAGTGCTTAAATTTGATGGGATGTTAAAACGTTACGGACCATAAAAAGAGGCGGAAAAGCCTCTTTTTGTTATGAATAAAACATAATGGAAAACGATAAGGTGGGAAAAGCACGCGGTTTTCAAAAATTAATCAGATAATAATCGAATAAAATGGAGAAAGCGAAGCTTTCAACCACACCTCTTCACTATTACATCTTACTTATTACTTTAATATTTTAGGTCTATATATAGACCTAAAAATGAATTGCCACTCAGGGCAATTCATTTTTTTAAAGCCATAAAAGTTTTTGCGGGTAAAGGGGGCTTTTTTCAAAAAGCCTCCTTTTATTGATGAAATAAAGAAAACAGACTCGTTTGAGTCTGTTTTCATCCATAACTATCAACCATATTATTTAACGTAGTCAAATTCAAAGCCGCAAACGTCAACGGTATCGCCGTCGTTGATGCCCATTGCCTCAAGACGCTTGAAGACACCTGCGTTTTTGAGCACCTTGTGGAAGTAGGCAAGGGATTCACGGTCCTCAAAGTTTACCGAGGAGGTGACCTTTTCAAGCCAATCTCCGCCGAGGAACCAAATGCCTTCTTCAATCTCAACGGTGAAGTCACGCTCGCTCTCTGTTTCCTCTATTTCCTCAATCTCGTCGGGCTCGTAATATTTACGCTCGGGAAGTGTGGAGAGGGTGGAGAGAATGGCGTAAAGGAGCTCGTTCACACCGTTTTTTGTTGCTGCCGAGATGAAGAAAAGCTGAAGTCCGTTTTCCTCGGCGTAAGCCTCAAGCCTTTCACGGTTTTCATCGGGCACACCTACGTCGCATTTGTTGGCAACGATAATCTGCGGACGGTCTGCAAGCTCCTCGCTCCAGCCCGCAAGCTCACGGTTTATCTTTTCTATATCGTCAACGGGGTCGCGTCCCTCTGTGCCTGCCGCATCAACGACGTGCACAAGAAGTCGGCAACGGTCAACGTGTCGAAGGAATGCGTGTCCGAGACCCGCGCCCTCACTTGCACCCTCGATAAGACCGGGAATGTCCGCCATAACGAATGCCGAGGTATCAACCTTTACGACACCGAGAATTGGGGAGAGGGTAGTGAAGTGATAGTTTGCGATTTTGGGCTTTGCCGCCGAAACCATCGAGAGCAAAGTGGATTTTCCAACGTTGGGGAATCCTATGAGTCCTACGTCGGCAAGCATCTTCAATTCGAGGATAATATTTCTTTCCTCGCCCGTAGTACCGCCCTTTGCAAAACGGGGTATCTGTCGGGTAGGAGTAGCAAAATGAACGTTTCCAAAGCCGCCTCGACCACCCTTTGCGGCAATAAAGCGACCGTCCTCGCCCATATCGTAGAGGAGTCTGCCCGTGCTTGCATCACGGATAAGAGTACCCTGAGGCACCTTGATGATAAGGTCCTCGGCGGTCTTGCCGTGAAATTTTTCGGGCTTTCCGTCCTCGCCGTTGCGAGCAACGAATTTGTGCTTGTATCTGAAGGGGAGAAGGGTATTCTCACCCGTGTCCACCTCGAATACAACGTTGCCTCCGTGACCTCCGTCACCTCCTGAGGGACCTCCCTCTGCAACGTATTTTTCTCGGTGAAAGGCAACGCAACCGTTACCGCCGTTGCCAGCCTTGATATATATTTCGGTTTTGTCAATAAACATAATACCCAACCTCCTTTATCTCGCGTAAAAAAGGGTTGTCTCAGATGTCTGAAACAACCCCCTAAAAATGGCGTGATTAGCGAACGCTGACTTTCTTTCTGCCGCCTGCCATAGGCTCAAACTTAACGATGCCGTCTGCTGTTGCAAACAGAGTGTCATCTGAGCCGCGTCTTACGTTTTCACCGGGATGAATCTTTGTTCCTCTCTGACGAACAAGGATATTACCGGCAACGCAGTGCTGACCGTCAGCCTTCTTTGCACCAAGTCTCTTAGATTCGGAATCACGTCCGTTCTTGGTAGAACCGACACCTTTTTTATGTGCAAAAAACTGCAAACTGATTCTAATCATAATCTTTTGTTCCTTTCGTGGTATTTTAGTGTACCTCAACGTACAAATTGCTCGGATATTGCTCCGAGAGATCCTGAAGCTGTAATGCAAAGCCGTTCAGTACGCCTTCAACGGCGCCTCGGTTTTCCTCGGGAGAGGATAGAACGTCAAGCCTTATGGAAGGCTTTTTTTCGTCGCTTATGAAATCAATCTCCGCACCGAAGGATTCGGTAAGAGTATTTGCCACAAGCATCGTCATACCGCTTATTGCGGCACATAAAACGTCAGGCGTGTCAAAAGAGAGACAAGCGTGACCCTTTATTTCAAACCCCGAAAATTTACCGTTGACTTTGAAAAAGCTTACCCTTGTCATGCCTTTACGATTTTTTCAATCTGTACCTTGGTGTAAGGCTGTCTGTGACCGATCTTCTTCTTCTCGTTCTTCTTGGGCTTGTACTTGAAGACCTCGATCTTCTTGCCCTTACCGTTCTTGATAACGGTAGCCTTAACGGAAGAACCGCTTACAACGGGAGTACCAACAACAAAGCTGTCACCGTCCGAAAGAGCTAAAACCTCGTCGAAAACAACCTCGTCTCCGTCAGCAGCATTAAGTTTTTCAATGAAAAGGACGTCGCCTTCCTGAACCTTGTACTGCTTTCCGCCAGTCTTGATTACTGCAAACACGAAAAGCACCTCACTTTCTTTTATGACTCGCTACGGCAGGTTATCCTTGCGGATATTCCAACCTGCAATATGCGGCATATTATTCTAACACTAAAGCTACGATTTGTCAAGTGGTTTTTTAACTAATTTTAAAGCTTTCTATCGCAGATGAGAAAATATCCGAATATTCTGCGTACGAATCCTCGGTCGCATTGCAGGTTATCATATAAGCCTTGCCGTCATTGATGACGAAGGTCTGGTCGATAACGATGTGGATAGCGCCTGCGGTGTAGGAATATACGACTCTCATTCCGTCAACGCCTCCGAGCGTTATTGTCTCTGCCTCGGAAATCATCTTGAAATCGTTGAATATTCTTTTGAATATTTCAACGTTTGCGCTTGTATAAGCCTCAAGCGTCGTTTCCTCCTTCAAAGCCTCGGTAGTAATCGAAATGCTTTCGGAAAAGACGTCGCCCTTACCGTCTGAGGGAGAGGTATAGTGGCGTATTTCGGTTCCCTGATAGCTGGAGGATGACTCAGTCCACGTATCAGGCAATAAAAGTATAACGTTGAGAGAATCCTCTTCAAGTATTTCAATGTCAACGTCTTTACCGAAGCCCTCGTCATCACCGTTTGATTTTTCGCGGCAGGAGGAGAAGCTCAGAAGAAGTGCAAGAGTCAAAATGATGAGAAAAGTTTTTTTCATATTTATCTCCCGTTATTTTTTCGTCTTTACTATGAAATTCCATGCCGAACGGCACATATCGTCTATGTCTCGCTCCGCCTTCCAGCCAAGCTCACGCTCAGCCTTTGAAGAATCTGCGTAGTATTCGGGAACGTCTCCCGAGCGTCTTTCGGTTATAACGTAGGGGATTTTCACTCCGTTTACACGCTCAAAGGCTTCGACTATTTCGAGCACGCTACATCCCTTGCCCGTTCCTAAATTGAAGGTATGCACACCCGTTTCGGTCATTTTTTCAAGTGCCGCAACGTGTCCGATTGCAAGGTCTACGACGTGAATGTAATCTCTGACTCCCGTTCCGTCACGGGTGGGATAATCGTTTCCGAAAACGCTTAATTTTTCAAGCTGTCCTGCGGCAACTCTCGTGATGTAGGGCATAAGATTGTTCGGGATACCGTTGGGGTCGTCACCGAGCAAGCCCGATTCGTGTGAGCCGATGGGGTTGAAATAACGAAGAAGCGTTATGTTCCAGCGGTTATCGTATGCGTATGCATCACGGTAGATGTTCTCTATGAGAAGCTTGGTTGTGCCGTATGGATTCGAGGTGTGCAACGGAAAATCCTCGGTTATCGGCACGGTCTCGGGCTCACCGTAAACGGTGGCAGAGGAGGAGAAGATAATTTTAAAGCAACCGTGACGCGCGGCAACGTCGCTGACGGCGGTTGCCGAGGCTATGTTGTTGTAATAGTAGAGTGAGGGAAGCCTGCAGGATTCTCCCACAGCCTTGAGCCCTGCGAAATGTATTACCGCATCAATCTGATTTTCCGAGAAAATCTTCTCGACGTTTTCACGAACAGCAACGTCAAGCTCGTAGAATACGGGTCGCTTACCCGTTATTTTTTCTATTTTATCAAGAACTGAAATATCTGAATTTGAAAGGTTGTCAACGAGTACCGTTTCGTAGCCTCTGTTTAAAAGCTCGACTACGGTGTGAGAGCCGATATATCCCGTTGCGCCCGTAATTAATACTGCCATAACTGTCCTTTCGTTAAGGTGGAAAACTATCACCTTATATTTTAATACAATTTACAAAAATTGTCAACACTTAAAATCAAGGCGGTCAGCAACGCCGACCGCCTTGTAATCAATTGATATAAAACTCAAAATCAATATGCTTTTCAAGAAGCTTGTTCTTGTCAAGCATTTCGTAACCGCAGGAGTGAGAGCCTGTGCCCGAGCACTTGTAGTCTATGCGAACCGTGGTGCAATCCGCTTTTTCCACCTCGTCGGTATGACGGGCGTTCATAAGGTTCAGCGCATCGTAGTGAGATACGTTTGCAGTAAATTCGCTATCCGTTGAGAAACGAAGAGTATTGTCAAGAGCAAGATACTGCGTGCGAGTATGGTTGCCGTGGTCCTGCGGATAAACGTAGTTAACGTATTCGCTGTCGGCATCACTGCGGTATACTGCACGCTTTGTGTGAAGCCTCATATCGCAGAAGCACTCGAGAGGTCCGTCTCCGAAATACTCGAAGCTGTCGCAATCGTAGGGGAGCTTGAACTCAAAGCCGAGTCTCGGAAGCCACATACAACTCTCACGCACGTCTGCCGAAAGCTTGAATTTCACACCTCCGTCGGCAAAGAAGCTCATATCGAGTCGGTATTTCAAAAAGGGAACTCTTGTGGGAGCTGAAAGGGATGCCTCAATGCTTACGACGTTATCGCTTGCCGTACACGAATAGCATTTTTGCATAAGCATATCGAAGCCCTCTGCCGTGCGGTTTTTTGAAAGGTCGTACCAGTTTGGCTTGACAAAGCGCTCGTTGTCGAGAGGTGCACGCATTACCGTCAGCTCAACGGGAGCGGTGAGAAGCTCACGTCCGTTTTTCTTAATGCTTACAAGCTTGCCGTACGCCTTGGATACGGTATATTCCATACCGTTTGCGCTTGCCTTGAATTCGGCTTCGGTTTCGGTAACCACCGCTTTTTCGGTGCATCTCTTTTCGGGAATTCTTTCGGCAGCCATTTCAAGCTGACAGGTGGCAACCTCGTAATTTTCTGAGTTGTAGAGATAGCAATTTACAAATGCTCCTCTGTGGCAGGTGTCAACTGTTGCAACCTTGATATCAACGCTTGTCTTGGGCTCAAGGTCAAGGGTCATTTTATTGTTTTCTATTACCTCTCCGTCAACAATACATTCATAGACGAAGGTGTATTCCGAAAGGTTGGTGAAGTCAAAGAGATTTGTCACGGTGAGGGTATCTCCACGAAGCTCACAGCGTATATTCTGATACACCGCCTTTGCGTTGTACGAGCCTGCCTTGAAGCTTCTGTCCGAGAATACGAGACCGTCAGAGCAGAAGTTGTCGTCGTTTATTCTGTCGCCAAAGTCACCGCCGTAGCGTGCGACACCGTTTTCGTCAAGAAGCACGTGGTCTGCCCATTCCCAGATGCATCCGCCGATAAGCTTGGGATATTTGTAAATAAGTTTCCAATATTCGTCAATCTCACCCGGACCGTTACCCATTGCGTGCGCGTACTCGCAGAGGTAGAAGGGAAGCTTTTTATCAGGGTTCAGTGCGTATTTCTCAAGCTCGTGATGAGCGGAATACATTCTCGAATGCATATCGGGAACCGAATAAAAATCACGGCTGTCGTACTTGTCTGCAAGATAGCCTTCCTCCTCTATCCTGTCGGAAAGGCGGGAAACGTCCTCACTATGAATAAGACGCTTTTTGTCACGTGAGCGGAGATATTTTATCATCTCACGATGCCCCTCGCAGAAGCCCGATTCGTTACCCGTCGACCAGGAGTAAATGCTCGTTGCATTCTTGTCACGCTCAACTGCACGCACCATTCTTTCAACGTAGCTTTCAAACCACTCGGGAGAATTTCCGAACCATATATCAGGCACCTCGAGCATATCGTATCCTCTTGCATCACGGCTTCGTGTTACAAGTCCGTGAGTTTCGATGTCGGTCTCAAGCATAACGTAAAGACCGATTTCGTCACAAAGCTCGAGGAATACGGGAGATGGCGGATAGTGAGAGGTACGCACTGCGTTGACGTTAAGCTTCTTCATAAGAAGAAGGTCGCGTTTGATTTCCTCCTCGGTCATCGTCCATCCGTTTTTGGGATGAGTATCGTGATGGTTTACGCCCTTCAGCTTCACGGGAACACCGTTTACGCAGAAGGCGGACTCGGAGTTTACGCTGAAGTCAACGAAGCCTCTCTTTTTTCGTATAGTCTCACCGAGACGTTCAATAACGACCTCGTAAAGATAAGGCTTTTCAGCGTTCCAGAAAATAGCGTTTTCTACCGTGAAAACTGCCTTTTCTGTGTCGCTTACTCTTGCTATTTCAACACCCTTGTCAAGAAGGGTTACCGTTGCGGGCTTGTCGAGTGTGACTGTCATGACGTTGCCGTCGGTGGTTATTTCGAAATCACGAAGACACTCCTTGGGTCTTGAAAGAATATAGACCGAACGGAAAATGCCGTTGTGACGGAATTGGTCCTGATCCTCAAGGTATGAGCCCGAGCACCACTTTCTGACCTTTATAAGAAGGGTGTTTTCTCCGTTTTTAACAAATGGGGTTATATCAAATTCAGCCTGAAGGTGTGAGCCCTGAGTATATCCGACTCTTTCGCCGTTGACAAAAACCTCTGCGTTTGAGGAAACGCCCTCAAGCACAAGGTACTGACAAAGTGCGGTGTCCTTTATTTCGAAGGTGCGACGGTATACTCCCATTGGATTATCCTCGGGAACGTAAGGCGGGTCAACGGGGTAGGGATAGCGTACGTTGGTATAGTTGGGAGTGCCGTAGCCGTGACATTGCCAGCAGGACGGTACGGGTATTCTGTCCCATTCTCCGTCAAGACGTTCTTCAAAATCACGCTCAAAATACTTGAAATCCCATTCGCCGTCGAGTGACGTTTTACTGTTGTCGGGGATGTAGTAAGCTCTCTGCTCAAGTCTGTTTTCCTGAATGCTTTTTAAGTTCTCGTAAAATCTCAACATAAATATTTTGCAAACCCCTTTCAAATGCGTATTATGTGTGTTATACTTATATAATAAATCAAAAATGATAGATAGTAAATAGAATATTTTGCAAAATTATATGAATATCTTGCAAATGGAGGCTTTATGAATAACTTTGTGATGGATTTGTCCAACTCGGATCTGCCGATACGCTTTTTCTCGGGGTCAAATTATTTTGAGGATTACAAGACAGTTGAGAGAATTCCGTCGCTTATGAATTTTAACCAGATACTTTTCGTTTTGGGCGGAAGCGGAAGGCTTTTATGTCGGGGACGGGAGTATACCCTCTCCCGAGGGAACGCCTTTTATATTGCCAAAGGGGTTGGGTATTCTCAGTTTTCCGACGACGGACTTACTACTGCCTTTATCACGGCTAAGGGAACGGGGATGGATGGAATTCGCAAAAGATACTCCGTTGATGGATTTATGCTTGTTGAGGCTACCGACGTTGACAAGTGGGTATCGGATATTACCCGAATTATTCAAGAATATGAGAGTGAAGCAACCGACGGCAGAATGTCGTCGCTTGTCTATTCCTTTTATAACGATTTTTTTGAGAATGCAGAAAAAATACCCGTTTCTCCCATGGAGAGAATTTACAAATACATAGACTATCATCTCGGTGAGCGTATCACACTTGAGTCCCTCGCCCGAATTGGTGATATTTCGGTATCAAAGCTCTGCCACGATTTCAAGACCTGCTACGGCAAAACCGTTATGAGTTATATAATTGACCGTAGGCTTGATTGGGCGCGGGTGTATATTCTCGCAAATCCGTCTGCGTTAACAAAGGAGGTCGCAAGGCTTTCGGGCTTTGACGACGTGAGCTATTTCTGCCGTGCCTACAAAGAGAAATACGGCCACAGTCCAAGCCGTAGCCGTATTGATTGATTATTTTACAAAGTCTGCAATATCGTTCTCGGTGAGACTCAAAAGGTCAACGAGCTTCTGACAAAACTCGGGGTGCCTGAGCTGAGCAGCCTCGCTGTGAGCGTCACTTCCGAAGGAGAATTTACATCCGCATGCCTTAGCGAGATAAAACATTCTTTCGTGCTCTTCCGTTTCCGTGGTGTGTCTGTAAATACTGCTCATCGTACCGGTGTTTATTTCAAATGCAATATTCTTTTCCGCCATAAGAGTGAAAACTCTCTTGAATACGTCGTCTGAGATAATTGTCAGAATTTTCGTTTCCTCGTCAAGCGGAACTGTGACGGGGTCAAAGGGATGTGCGATAGCCTTGACGTACTTTGCCATAGGACAGGTGGCAATCTCCTCAAGCGCTTTTACCATATAGTCACGGTGAGCCTCAAGCGGAGTATAAAGAGCCTTGTCCATCATCATATGCGTGTGAGAGTTGGGCACGATTATAAAGTCAAGCTGCTCTGCAACCTCTTCGGTGACGGCAATTCCGTGATTGACGGGGTCATATTCTCCCTCTGCGCCGAAGAGCACTCGGACGTCACCCGTATCGGTGGCATCAATTTCCTTTTTTAATTCGCAAATGTGCTCGAAATTCTGAGTCTGATAATACCAAGGAACGTCTTTTCCGTTTCTGCTTGGAATGTAAAGAGAGTCAAAGCCTACTCCCGCATCCCAGAAATGCTCTGCAAAGCCGAGAGTCGTAAGTCCTAATTCCTTTGCGTTTTTGAGGTATCCTTGAAGAGTACCGCCGTTTGGCCCCGCACAGAGAGAAAGCTTTGTGTGTATGTGAAAGTCGTGTGTTATTTTCATAATATGTCTCCTGTTCTTACATATAATACGTTGAATCCGCGATTATTTCCGTCATCATAAATCCGAGAGCCGAAATCAGCACGGTTAACAGAATTGAGAGAACTATTCCTGCAATGACGCCTACAATTGCACCTATTCCTGCTGATTTTGCACGCTTAGGCATACTATCCTTCCATATGATGAACAGAATCAATCCGACAATAGGGAAGATAAAGGACAAAAGTCCGAACCAGAAGCTTGACTTGTCAGCTTCGATGGGTTTTATCTTGTTTTCAACGCTCGTTCCGCAGGCGGGGCATACAGCCGCTATATCCGCAATTTCCTTACCGCAATGTGAACAGTACATAATTGAATCTCCTTTTATTTTATATTAGAATTATATACTTATATGCGAATTTTGTCAATATTTATACGGCACGAAAGCCTCTGCCGATTATTTCCGAGCTTGTGGTGATTATTATAAAGGCGTGTGGGTCTATTTCCTTGATTTTTGAACGGAGCTTTATTGCTTCTGCTCTTTTGCATACCGTGTGAATCATTGCTTTTTTCTCACCCGTGTACTCTCCTATTCCGACGGCGGAGGTAGCACCGTGATGAAGCTTTTTTATTATGTACTCGGAAACCTTCTCCTTTTCGGTGGTGATAACCACGAAGTACTTGCAGGTGTTCAGGTTTTCGATTACCGCATCCACGATAAACGCCTTTGCAAAAAGACCGAGGAGTGAAAAGAGTCCCGTCTTGATTCCGAATACGGCAAAGGACGATGCCGCAACGATAAAGTCAACGATAAGGAGCGCACGTCCTACGTCAAGCCTTGTGTATTTTTTGAGAATCAGGGCGACGATATCCGTGCCTCCCGCAGAGCCCTTCATATTGAAAATGACGGCAGAGCCGATTGAGGTGAGGAGCATTGCGTAAATAAGTTCAAGAAGAGGCTGGTCGGTCAGCGGAGATGAAAGCGGACAGATAAGCTCAAAAACGAAGGTGAGTGACGAGTAGAGGAGACTGCAGTAGACGGTCTTGATGCCCGTTGACCTGCCGAGCACCGCAAAGCCGACAAGGAGCAGAATGAGATTGAGACACCATATCCATACGCCTGCGCCGATTGGAGTGAGGCGGGATAAGAGAGTGCCGATACCCGATACGCCTCCCGTTGAAAATCCGTTGGGCACTTTAAAAAAATATACCCCTGCGGCAAGGGCTGCCGAGCCGAGTGACATAAGTGAAAATTCGGTGATTTTTTTCATTTTTTGCTCCTTTCGTGTTTGTCACACGGGGATTATAATAGCCTTGAAATTGTTTGTCAACGTTTTTTGAAAAAAAATCCCGAAAAGTATTGAAAAATAGGGCGAATGCGTGTATAATGGTATACGAAAATACTTGTATAAAAAGGATATGAGATGGGAAAATTTGACGGAATTTTAATAGCCACAGACCTTGACGGAACTCTTCTTCGACGCGATAAGTCAGTATCGCTCGAAAACCGTCGGGCAATAGAATATTTTATGAGCGAGGGCGGTATATTTACGTTTATGACGGGACGTATGCCCTTTGCCGTTTCCGCAATTTTGGAAAAGATATCGGTCAACGCTCCTATCGGATGCGGAAACGGTCTTGCAATTTACGACGCGAAAAACGATAAAATTCTCTGGAAAACCTGCGTTGATTCAAGCGTGCTTGAGGCGGCAAGGTTCGTGAAGGATGGGTTTGACGATATAGGCGTTGAAATTACCATGCACGATAAGATTTTGTGCGCGCGTACGAACGATAGCGTTTTAAAGCATTTGAGCGACGAAAGGCTGGAGCATATCGAATGTGCAATAGATGATGTCGAAGGAGAAATCGCAAAGCTTCTCTTTGCCGCTCCTCCAAAGGCTCTTGACCGTATGATAGAGAAGATTGAAAAGACCGATTTCGGAGAAAAATATCTCCTTCTACGCTCGGATATTACATATTACGAAATACTTCCGCTTGGAGTCGGAAAGGGTCCTCTCCTCGTACGTCTTGCCGAAATGCTCAATATACCTATGAGCCACACGATTGCCTTCGGTGATAACGATAACGACGCTTCTATGCTCAGCGTAGCAGGCTTGGGAATTGCTGTTGCCAACGCCTCCGAGAATGCCGTCAGGGCAGCGGATGTGAATACCGTTTCAAACGAGGAGCACGCTCTTGCAAAAATCATTTCTGATATTGAGAGCGGACTTATAAGGATTTGACAATATACCGTTTTTCTATGAAAAGAAGAGACTAAGCCTTTAAGACTTAGTCTCTTTTCGTTTAATATAAAAATACGAATATTGGCATCGTCACGATACACAGAAGCGTTGTGACAATGTTTATCGCAACCGAGTAATCTGCCTCGTCCGAGTGGAGAAGTGCAAACTGCATAATCGTTGCCGCCGAGGGCGTGATTGATGCGAGATAGGAAATGAGAAGTATCTTTTCGGCGTTGGGGATATCAAACACCAAAAGTAAAAGCTTTACTATTGCAAGGGTTAAAAACGGGCAGATTATCATACGCATCAGAGTGACCAGATAAAGTCTCTTTTTGACAAGCATTTTCTTGAAATCCACCTGAGCCGCCATCATACCTGCGATGACCATTCCGATATTACCGAGCATTGATCCGAAGGAGGAGGTAATATCGAGTGCAAATTGAGGAAGCTTTATTCCCGTTACCATAAGAACGGCACCGATGAGAATGGCTATGATGTTTACGTTAGTAATAATTTTTTTAAGATTGAGCTTTCCCGTGAAAAGCTTGATGCCGTGAGTCCAGAGGAAGAAGAGTTGTACCGACATAAACGCACAGCTATACACTACCCATTCATCACCGAGCACGAAGGATACGATGGGGATGATGAGGTTTGCGGCGTTCGGATAGGTGACCGACGCACGCTCGACAGCGGTTGCGTGGCAGATTTTTTTGAAGCCGAGGTCTACAAGCAAAAGCGTGCAGTTCAGAATAAACGCCGAGAGAAAGGCGAGAGCGATTCCCTTTGAAATGCTTGTGGTCAGCTCGATGCTGAAGGCGTTGATTATTGCCGACGGCATAAGCACGTAGAGTGAAAGCTTTGAGAGAACGGTTGAGTCCGCACTTTTCAAAAGCTTTAATTTTACCAGCATAAATCCGAGCAGCATTGCCACGGAAAGCTGTAATATCTTATAAAGCAAAAGCAGAGGTATCATTTTACGTCTCCGTTTCAAAAAAGATTTTGTGACCTATATAGCCCACAACGGACGGTGAGTGGAAAAGTATGGGAGTGTAACACGGCTTGCCGTATTCCTTTAGAAAGGCAAGGCTGTTTTCACGGTTAACACTTGAGCCCGTCATAATCAGGTCGGTGAGATTTTTTTCGGAATAGCATTCGTCTCCGCAGAGAACGAAATCTCCTATCCTTACGATGCAGGAGCCGAAGAAGTGTCCGCCGATTTTTATTACCTCCACACCATCACAAAGCGTGAAGGACTCGTCAAACGGACTAAGACCTTCAATGCTGTACGGCTTGGCGTATTTTAACGAGTCACGGTGAAGGTGTATGTGAGCGTTTTTATAGTATTTTACCGCTTCTATGTGGTCGTGATGTGCGTGGGTTATAATCACGTCGGTTATACTCTCTCGGCTTGTATATTCCTCAAGCACCTCAACGGGACTTTTATGCTCAAAAAGAGGAAAGCCCGGCATCGTATCGCATCCGACGTCGACGAGAATCTTTCTGCCCTCCGTCTCAATCAGAAAGAAGAGCAGAGCTATCGGCTGCTTTATATCAAACGAGCCGTTTTCAAATATCATTGCCTCGGCAAGCTCTGTTTTGCCGTACTGAAAGGCTGTTAATTTCATTTTGTACCTAAATATTCAACTGCGGTGAAAGCAATATCACCGCAATTCCTTCCTATAATTCTTTAATTCTTTTATCAATATTCGTAGTAACAGCTACATTGTATCACAATGCGACAAAATTGGCAATATTTTTTATGGATATGGATTTTTTTCTGTGGTTTTTTAAAAAAATCTTGACAAATGCGTATATATAATTATAAAAGTTGCAAACAGTGACACGATTTACGGACGCTTTGTTCCTAACGGTATAGGCACTCTTACCGTTAACGGCGTGGCTAAGTAATATCAATACATCAATAAAGGTTCTCCCGATCGGAGAGCCTTTATTTTATTTTAAACAAGCAAAAATACCATATATTGTGTAATTTGGCAAAAATGCTCGTTTTTTGTAAATAATTGTTGACAAAGTGTTAATGAATAGATATAATTGGGAAGGAATAAATTTTTAAGAAAGGGTAATTTCTATGAAACTCATCTACGGAATTTCCGACAAACCCAAGTTTGGCGCAACCATCGTTTTCGCCATTCAGCAGCTTCTCGCAATTATGGCTGCAACAATCGCAGTTCCCGCAATCGTTGGTAACGGAATGTCCGCATCCGCTGCTCTCTTCGGCGCAGGTGTAGGTACTATCGTTTATCAGCTTTTCACCAAGTTCAAGAGCCCCGTATTC
>JAFYTG010000170.1 GCA_017558945.1 Clostridia bacterium | reverse complement strand
TGTATCGTTCTAACAACATTCCTATGGCTGCACTCGGATGGAAATCGCCAAATCAAAAGCAACACGAACTCGAGGCGGTATCAACCTGACCGCGCCGCTTTTGCAGTTTCACTCGTGGCTACGCCACTCCTTCCACATGCAAAAGCGTTTGACTGAACCTTTTACTTTTATTTTTTATTTTTTTAGTCTCACATCATTGACAATACTACAAATATCGAGTTAGGTATTTACTTTTTTTCATTTTCGTTGTACAATTGTAAAAACGCTTGAAAGGAGCGAAATATGAACCTTACAAGTCCCTCAGTCATTGCAGGCCTTTGCGATGAATTCGGCTTTAAATTCAAGAAAAAGTTCGGTCAGAACTTTCTTATAAATCCCGAAATACCCAAGAAAATTGCAACGAGCTCGGTTGGTGACGCACGTCCTTGTGCTTGTATTGAAATTGGTCCGGGTGCAGGCAGTCTCACGGTTGAGCTTGCTTCTCTTTACGACAAGGTGACAGCATTTGAAATTGACGAGCAGCTTATCCCCGTGCTTGAGAAAACACTTGCAGAGCATTCAAACGTCACGGTCATAAACCGTGATATTCTTGAGGTTGACCTCAAAAAATATATCGAAGAGAATTTCAACGGATACTCGGTCACAGTATGCGCAAATCTTCCCTACTATATCACCACACCCATCGTTATGCAATTGTTTGAGAGCGGTGCAAGACTTGACAGAATAGTTGTTATGATGCAGAAGGAGGTTGCTCAACGCCTTGTTGCAAAGGCAGGCTCGGCAGATTACGGAGCGATAACTCCGACGGTACAGTATTACGCCAAAACCACCCGTCTTTTTGACGTTGCCCCCGGTAATTTTATGCCACGTCCCGACGTTACCTCAACCGTCGTATGCTTTGATATTCACAAGGAAAAGCCCGTTACTCCAATCAGCGAGGAATACCTTTCAAGGACGATAAAGGGAGCCTTTGCACTCCGTCGTAAGACTCTTCAGAACTCACTTGCGACCGAGTTTGGAGGCTTATCCAAATCCGAGCTTGCAGAATGCATCGAGGAGGCGGGAATTTCACCGAGCGCAAGAGGTGAAACTCTTGACCTTAAACAACTATCACGCCTCTCAGACGTGCTTTACAATAAAACACATTAAAAAAATTCCCGTTCAACGAACGGGAGTTTTTTTCTTTAGAATCACATAATATCCAACAAGTACAAGAAACGATGTCGGAGTAAAAATATTACCTGTCAGCGTATAAAGAGTTTTTTCTCCAATGAGGCTGACCGTTTCGGAAAGTACCGTTTGTTCAAGCGGTTCTGTTGAAGAAACAACTCTTCCTCTTGCATCAACCACCGAGCTTATGCCCGAGTTTGCACATCTCACAACATATCTGTTATTCTCTACGGAACGGAACACCGCTTGAGCATTGTGGTGAGTAAGAGCCGTTGAGGTCTTGTACCACGAATCGTTGGTAATAATCGCTATCAGCTCAGCTCCGTCACGCGAGGATTTTCTTGCAAGGCTTGAGAATATTGAGTCAAAGCAGACAAGCGCTCCTATTTTGCCATAGCGTGTTTCAAATACCATCGATTTATCCCCTGCGGTTAAATCGGATGAGAGCATATTTATATCGGTCATAAACGGCAAGATAGCCTCAATAAAGCTTCTCATCGGCACGTATTCGCCGAAGGGCACAAGGCGTTGCTTGTAGTAGCACTGAGGCTTATCGGAGGAAAGATAAATCGCGGTATTAAAGGTTTTGCCGCCGCGCGTGTCAAAAGCTCCTACGATTAAGCCGCACTGATTTTCTTCGATAAACGAATTGATTTTATCCATTCGATATGAGTTATCAAGAAGCTCGGACGGGATTGCCGTTTCACTCCACAGAATGAGATCGGCATCCTTCACCTCATCGGACATTCTCATATGCACGTCGAAGGCGTTCTGTCCCTTGGAGCTATCCCATTTATCCCCTGACATAAGACTCGGTTGAACGAGTGCGACGTCAAGCTCAGATAAAACATCCGAGTCTGTCGATAGCCTTATTGCACCGAAGCACGTATTTACAACGAATATCGCAAGCGCAATAATTAGAGTTTTTTTGCTTTTATTAAGATAAAAGAGTGCGAGAATACCGTTTATAAGAGCTATAAGGAATGATAAAAAATACGGACCGAAAAGCGAGAGAGATTGGATAAACGGCAAAAATGCGTGTTGTGTCAAAGCAAGCTGTCCCCAAGGAAATCCAAGCCATCCGAGTGTTTGCACCCATTCGCAAAGCGAAAAGAAAATTGCAAGTGCTATGGGTGTAAAGACGGTGTTTTTGGAAAATAGCCTTTTAAAAACAATAAAAGTGACGGCAAGCTCACTACCCTGAAGAAGAGATATACCACCCCATCCGATAAGCACGACTCCGAGAGAAGCAAGACGAGAAAGTCCTGCAAAATCAAGCGGATAAAGTGCAACGAAATAGTAATGCACACCAAGGTAATATACAATCGACCAAAGGAAAGACAGCTGTCTTATATCACGCTTATCATCAGCTTTTAAAAGGTGATAAAAGAATACGCTCGGTGCAACAAGTGAAACGGGAGCAAGGCTCGGAATGGTAAACGGCAACGCCGTAAGAATTGCAGATAAAAGCGTTTGCAGATATTTATTTTTCATAGCCTCCTCCTTCTCTGAATAGTATTTTCAAAATCACAAAAAATAAATGTGAGGTGAATAAAATGAAATACAAAATCAAAGCAAAAAGCCCAACGGATAGAGCAAAGGCTATCGGTGGGCTTTATTCTCCCGATACGGACCCTCAGGGCTCATACACGGGTAAGCCTGAAAATCCGTGTGATACGCCCGTTCAGGATGCTGACGATTTATAAGCCAACTCTTAAAAGTCCGACGGTCTTTGCAGGGTCCTCGCTCTTGAACACGGCTGAGCCGGCAACAACAACGGTAAGACCTGCATCAAGCAGTCTCTTTACGTTTTCGGCGTAGATGCCACCGTCTGCCTGAAGCTCAATATCTCTGCCCGAGTCCTTTATCATCTGAGAGCAAACGGCAATCTTGTCAATGGTATGCTCGATAAGTGACTGTCCGCCATAGCCGGGCTCAACCGTCATAACGAGTATCATATCAAGCTTGTCAATAAAGGGCTTGACAGCCTCTGCCTCGGTATTGGGCTTAATGGCAAGACCTGCCTTTTTACCGTAGGAATGAATGAGATCGATAACAGCCTCGGGATTATCACAGCTTTCATAATGAAAGGTTATGATATCCGCACCTGCATCAACGAAGTCCTTTATATAACGGATGGGGTCTACAATCATAAGATGCACGTCAAACACAAGCTCGGTCTTTTTTCTCAAGGGCTTAATAACGGGTGCACCGAAGGTGATATTAGGCACGAACAAGCCGTCCATTACGTCAAGGTGTACCCAATCCGCTCCCGCCTTTTCAATTTTGCGAATTTCTGAAGTAAGCTCGGAAAAGTCACTTGCGAGCATAGAAGGGGATATTTTAGTCACTGTTTTGCTCTCCTTTTATTTTTTGATATTTTATATTAGTGTCTAATTTTTTAATACAGAATAGAATACATTATTGAAAACCCGTATTACCGAAGAAAAGACCGAAGTATAAATTTGAGGACGTGAAAAACTCTTTTCCGAGGTAATACTTTACATATATTCTTTTAATATTAAGGCGAAATAAATTCGCCTTAATTCTTTTGTTTGACATTTTGATTTTATTGTATTATAATTGCTTGTCAATTACAGAATAGGGGTCACTATGGAAAATCCAAGAATCAAGCTTAACAAGCTCAACTATTATCCCGTTGCAATCATCGGCGTTGGCGCAGACGGTGTTATCTTTTTCAAAAGCCGTCTTGCAGAATTGATATTTCCGTCAATAAAGCAAGGCTCAAGACTTGACAGATACACCTCTATGTCACTCGATGGCTCTGAGATAAGCATTGAAGTAATTTGCGATATAAAATGCACGGCAATCAGAATTGATAGCAGTGACAAGGACGGAGCTTACAGTATAATCACCTTGTTCGAAGCATCCTACTGTCAAAATGCAAAACAAGATAAATCAATAGATTCACGCAGAATTGCGTTAAGCTCATTAATATCTCAAGACATTGATTCCGAAGAATCTCAAAATATGATATCCTTGATAAAAAGCTTCAAAAGATTTGATACAGCAATTGCCGAATGGAGAGATTTTTCAAACTTTTACATTGAACAGTGTCACTTCAATACAAACGAAACAGCCTCACTCGAGGGCTTCTTACGAAGCCTTGAACACATAGTCAATAACCGTCTTGATTTCGGAATGAAAATCAAGTATACCAACAATTACGGCGGAAGCAGGTCAAAAATCAATTCCTCTCTTGCGGTTATAGTTATGAATCTGTTAAGTTATATTCTGGTTAGCTCTACCGACGGTTGCATTAACATTGCTACCGACGAGGATGAAGAAAATGTCAGTTTGAAATTAACCTACAATTCAAGCATCGAATTTTTTGAAAGCGACTCATTTTCACTGTCATCTCCTAAAATCATCACTCTGCTTACAGGGGTTATGCTATGTGAAAGCAACGGCACTGATTTGAAAATCAAAAGCAAAAGCTCTTCGGTTGAAATCATTCTTACACTTAACAGAAGCGTTGATTCAAGCCTTATATTCTCATCCGTTGAAAAGAGCGAAGGATTTATAGAAGACTTTCTTAAAATCCTTAAAATGTTTTTTGAAGCGTAATTCCAAAAAGTTCGCATGCATTACGTTCAGTAAGATCTGCTATATTCTCAACGGAAGTACCTCTTACCTCAGCAAGCTTTTTGGCAGTCTCATACATAAATGCAGAATTGTTGACCTGACCTCTGTAAGGCACGGGGGCAAGATAAGGGCAATCGGTTTCGACGAGAAGTCTGTCGTCGGGCACGGCTTCAACCGCCTTGAGTATCGAAGAAGCGTTTTTGAAGGTTACCACTCCGCTGAATGAGATATAATACCCAAGTCTGACAAGCTCCTTTACCATTTCGGCGCTACCCGAGAAGGAATGGAACACTCCCTTTACCTTATAGTCGCGGACAATCTCCATACAGTCACCGTGCGCTTCCCTGTCGTGAATGATAACGGGACGGGAAAGCTCTTCGGCAAGAGCCATCTGTCTGCGAAAAACCTCTTTCTGTACGTCACGCGGAGAAAAGTCGTAATGATAATCAAGACCTATCTCACCGATAGCGCGCACCTTTTCGTTTTTCAACAGTTCAATGAGAATATCCTCAAAATTCTCCTCGGCATCCTCAGCCTCGTGCGGATGTATTCCGCAGGAGGAATAAAAGAAGGAATACTTTTTTGTAAGCTCAAGCGCCGCATAAGAGGACCTTATATCCGAGGCGGAATTTAATACCGCAGAAATTTCCAAAGGGTTTGTGTCAGTTTTCTGACACAAACCCTTTATAATTTCCTCACGGTTATCGTTAAATTTATCGTCGTCGTAATGTGCGTGAGAATCAAAAAGGGGCATTATCTTACCTCCGCACCGTTTTCGGTCTCGGGGTCAAGGAAAGCAACTCGGAGTACTCCGTCAGAGCCCTTGGTAGCAAGAATCATACCGTAGCTGTCAATTCCCATAAGCTTTGCGGGCTTGAGGTTTGACACGAGTATAACCTTTTTTCCGATAAGGGTCTCGGGAGTATACGCCTCTGCAATGCCCGAAACGACCTGTCTCGTTTCATATCCGAGATTTACCTGAAGCTTTAACAGCTTCTTTGATTTTTCAACTCTTTCGCAAGCGATAACCTCGGCACATCTGAGGCTCACCTTTGCAAACTCGTCAATCGTAATCTCCTCTTCAACAGGAGCCTCGACCTTAGCGTTTGCTTTCATTGCAGCCTCTCGCTCTGCTTCAAGCTCTGCAAGCATTTTAGCCTCGTCGATTCTCGGGAAGAGATTTTCTCCTCTCACAACCGAGGCATCAGCCTTAAGAGAACCGTACACGCCTGCGGCTTCCCACTTCGAACAGCACTCGCAAGCACCAATCTGTCTCAGAATTTCAACAGAGGTTGTAGGCATAAAGGGAGTAAGAAGAATAGCGGAAACACGAAGCACCTCAAGAAGATTATACATAACTCTTGCAAGACGCTTGCCGTTGGCTTCCATATCCTTTGCAAGCACCCAGGGGGTGTTTTCGTCAATGTACTTATTGGCACGGCTGATAACGTTGAATATCTCGGCAAGAGCGTTCTGGAAAGCGTACTTTTCCATCTGCTCCTCATAGAGTCCTCTGAGATTGGAGATAAGTCCGACAAGCTCCTCATCCTTTTCGGCATCCTCGGTCTGTTCGACGGGAAGAGTTCCGCCGAAATACTTTTCAATCATTGATACCGTACGGGAAAGAAGGTTACCAAGGTCATTTGCAAGGTCGGTATTTATAGTACTGATAAGAGCCTCGTTGGAGAAGTTACCGTCCGAGCCGAAGGGGAAGGTACGAAGAAGGAAGAAGCGGAGTGCGTCAACGCCAAACTTTTCCGCAAGAACGTATGGGTCAACAACGTTGCCCTTGGATTTGGACATCTTACCACCGTCAAGAAGAAGCCATCCGTGACCGAACACCTTCTTGGGAAGGGGCATTTCCATACTCATAAGCATAGCGGGCCAAATAATTGAATGGAAGCGTACTATCTCCTTACCGACGAAATGAACGTCAGCAGGCCAGAAATCCTTATAATCGTCATACTTACCGTTCATAAAACCGAGAGCTGTGGTGTAGTTAAAGAGGGCGTCAACCCAAACGTATACGACATGACCCTTATCAAAGTCAACGGGTACACCCCAGGTAAACGAGGTACGTGAAACACAAAGGTCCTCAAGACCGGGCTTTATGAAGTTGTTAACCATTTCGTGAACTCTTGAACGGGGCTCAAGAAAATCAGTATTTTCAAGAAGGTCTCTTACACGGTCTGCATACTTTGAAAGGCGGAAGAAGTAAGCCTCCTCCTCGGCATCCTCAACGGGACGTCCGCAGTCGGGGCATTTTCCGTCAACGAGCTGACTCTCGGTCCAGAAGGACTCACAGGGCTTACAGTACTTACCCTTGTAGCTTCCCTTGTATATATCACCGTTTTCGTACATCTTCTTGAATATCTTCTGAATTGCTTCAACGTGATAATCATCTGTTGTACGGATGAAGCGGTCATTGGAAATATTCATAAGCTTCCAAAGGTCCTGTACGCCCTTTTCACCGAGAACGATATTGTCAACGAACTGCTGAGGAGATACACCTGCAGCCTTTGCCTTGTCCTCAATCTTCTGACCGTGTTCATCGGTGCCCGTCAGAAAAATGACGTCGTGACCCGTCATTCTCTTATAGCGTGCCATTGCATCGGTTGCAACGGTACAGTAAGTGTGACCGATGTGAAGCTTGTCACTCGGATAATAAATTGGTGTTGTTATATAAAACTTTTCTTTCACGTCAATATTCCTTTCACTTGTATATCTATATAGAATATTATACCAAAATAATTTTACAATTCAATAGTTTCGGTCAAAAAAGTTCGGGCAAATATAAAAAACTTTCGACATTCTCACCTTGTCAACTATATTAACGCCAGGCATTTTGGCAGAATAGGAAATCACACATAATATAACAACAGAAAGGAGGCGTGAGATATGGCATGCTGCAATAACAACACTTCCCTCTGCACATCCTGCGACAACGGTTGCTCCAACACCTGCACCGGCACCTGCTTCGGCAACAATGACCTCTGGCTCTGGATCATCATTATCGCAGTTATCATTATCCTTTTCGCTGCGGGCTAATCCTTAAGTGAAATCAGGGGCTGTCATTTGACAGCCCCTTTTGTCATTATATCGTTATATCGTCGAGTGGCTTTTCAAAAGCCTTGAGATAATGCTCAATGAAATATCTTGCCTCCTCGCAATCGGAGTTGTCAAGACTTTCCCTGATGGATTTTTCAGCCGCAACAAACTCGCGGTTAGATGCGGAAAGCTCGTCAAGGCACTTTATGTAAGCGCAAAGCTTATCCGCAGATTTTACGATTTTGTGCTCTTCGGGAGTTAAAGCGGAAAGCTTTTCAAAATCACTGCGAAAATCGTCTCTTAAAAGAGAGAGGATTCTCTCCTCTGCCTTCTGCTCGATTTTCTTATATGCGTTTTTGATATCCTCGTTATAATACTTTACGGGAGTAGGTAAATCCCCTGTGAGAATCTCACTCACGTCGTGATAGAGCGCAAAAAGCACAAGTCTTTCAACATCATAGCTTTTCGATAGCTCTCGGTTGCCGATAAGGGCAAGGGCGTGAGTCAGCACCGCCGTTTCCCATGAATGAGAGGAAAGATTTTCAGGAAACATATTACGCATCATACCCCAGCGGTTAATATTCTTTGAGCGGAACAAAAGCGCGTAAAATTCACCCGTTCTGTCCATTATTTTACCTCCTTGAAGTTGATGGATATTCTCTTTACAAGCCAGGTATCTATTTCGGGGCATTTAGTCATAAGTCCCTTGACAAAATGGTCGGGATTGAGATACTCGTTCTGCTTTGCGGAAAGGGTTGCACGAAGTGTGCAAGCGTCACCTTTTTCCTCAAGCACCTCCCATGAAAATACCATAGGAACGATATCAACGACTCTCTCTCCTGCCTTACCCTTCTTGACTATTTCAAGTGGCTCTGAAAGAATTTCGGAAAGCCTTTGTGCAACGTCAATTTCAGCATTTTTGAAGAGGGTTATTATATAATCCGAGGAATCAATATCCGCAAAATCACTCTCGGGAAAATACGCCGATACTATCTCAAGTCCCTTAGGCAAAACCGACTCAAGACGTGAGACAAAAGTGTCAGGCGTAATTATCGGTACTTCGGGATTTTCGGGGTCACGTGCTAGGTAAAAATCGACAAGCTCACAGTCACTTTCATTAACTACCGAAAGTGTCAATGCACAGACAAGCTTGGGATGAGGGTTGAAGCCCTCGGTGTATCTGATGGGTATGCCCGCGCGTTTTATAAATCTCAATATCGCACGTTGAAGGTCGAGGTGAGAAATGTATTTGAGTCCGCCGAATTTTTTAAACTCAAGTCGTATTACGGGGTTAGTCATTTCTTTTCCCTCCCATCTCTTATAGCACATTCGGGCGCTCCGCAGCCTGCACAAGCGCTACGGCAATCGGGTGTAAGACGCTCCTCGTGAGCCTTTTTATTCTCACGGATAAGGAACTCCTTTGAGACCCCCGCATCAATCATATCCCACGGCAAAACGTCGGTATATTCAAAACGTCGGTAAGCGTAAAAATCAGGGTCGACTCCGACGTTTTTAAAGGCGGTAAGCCAACGCTCGAAATCAAAATGCTCACTCCACGCATCAAACACCTGACCGAGACGGTAAGCCTCAACGATGGCACGGGAAAGCCTTCTGTCACCTCTTGAAAATACAGCTTCAATATAACTTACCTTTGCCTCGTGCCAGGTATATCTGACCTTTTTGGTTGTGATACTTTCCTTAAGAAGCATCTGTCTTCTCTGAAGCTCCTCAAGTCTTTCCTGAGGCTCAAACTGAAAGGGCGTAAAGGGCTTGGGAACGAAGCAGGAAACACTGACCGAAACGGTAACGGATTTACCCTTAGGTCTGTCAGGGGAAGCATAATAGAGGTTTACGACCTTTTGAGCAAGGTCGGCAATTCCGACGGTATCCTCATCACGCTCGGTGGGAAGTCCCGACATAAAGTAAAGCTTTATACTCGTTCTGCCAGTAGAAAACGCCCAGGTAGCCGCACGGATGAGGTCATCCTCGGTAACACCCTTATTGATAACGTCACGGAGTCTCTGCGTGCCTGCCTCGGGCGCAAACGTGAGACCCGATTTACGAAGGCTCATAACCTTATCCATAAGCTCCTTCGTGAAGCTGTCAAGACGAAGAGACGGAAGTGAAAGGTTTATCTTCTCGTCCTGAGTCCAGGAAAGAAGCTTATCAGTAAGCTCGGGAAGGCGCGTGTAATCACTTGTACTGAGAGAGGAAACACCTATTTCCTCATATCCGCAGGCGTTAACGGTATCCCTTGCCATATTATCAAGCAGCTCGGGGGCACGCTCACGCACAGGTCGGGTAACCATACCTGCCTGGCAGAAGCGACAGCCTCGGATGCATCCGCGGAAGATTTCTATTGTCGCACGGTCGTGTACCGTTTCGATGTAGGGTATTACCTGCGCGGTCGGATAATGAGCGGTATTAAAATCAGAAACGAAGCGCTTTT
>JAFYTG010000169.1 GCA_017558945.1 Clostridia bacterium | reverse complement strand
GTTTCGGTGCAAGTGGGAGTTTTGCCTGATACTGTCTCATTTGTATGTCCGAGAGCATCAATATTGGTATGAGTTCTGCTTGTTTCAGCATTACATTCGGTACAGTAGGTCACGATATCGTAGCCACCTGCCACGGTACAAGTTGCATCAACACTATTCTCGGTTACGGGAGCGCCGTCTACGTGACCTGCAGCCGCAACATTATCTGCAACATAGGTGTCACCGCATACTGTACAAGTGTATGTTGTGTAACCCTCCGTAGTACAAGTGGGAGCAGTTACAACCGCGTTATAATTGTGTCCAAGCGCAGGGATTTCAACTTGAGGAGTTATAATATCGTTACATACCGTACAATACTTGCCCTCCGTAAGACCTGTTTCTGTACAAGTGGGGGCCTTTCCGGGGATGATTCCCTCGGTGTGAGTGTGGACCTCTTTCTTAACAGCTACTGCTCCGTTATCCACCTCTAAAACACAGCCATCAGCAACAGAAAGCTTGTCACTCGCAAAGGCGGTCTTGTCCGAATTGAAGCTGGAATCGGAGTTGACGAAGGTGCATCCCTCCTTGAAAACGGCACCGCTTACAGAGGCAAGAGTACTTTGATCAAAGACTATTCCCTCAAATCTGCAGTTATCGAACTCAAGGCTTCCGTCCCACTGTGCGGATGCAAGGATAGGCTCGGTGCCCTCGGTAGCCTTAAATGTAGAGTTGACCGCATTAATATAACTTCCCGAAGCAGCTCTGAAGCTACCGCTGAATACTATACACGCGTTGCCCATACTGACGACGGAGTTAGAAACGTCCAGCTTATAGACGTTATTAGCGTTCGTTCCGTAGTTGTTTACGAAAAGCAATCCGTGATACAGATTGTACGTGCCGTTCTTTACGCTGAGATTAAGAGTTGATCCACCCTTGAAGTTTCCTGCCATATAAGCAAGATAACCGTAGGTTGCATGAACGGAATCTACAGTAATGGGATATCCGTCATCACTACCGCAGCTTACATTGACAACGGATTTTGCACCCGAGCCAATGCACACGAAGCAATCTACGATAAGCTTACCTCCCTCTCTCGAGGAGATAAGCGCAAGGCTACTTCCTGTTGAGCCGTTCTCGTACGAAACAAGGTAATACTTATTTTTACAGGTAAAGGTATAACCGTTAAGATCTATGGTGACGTCAGTTTTAACCTGATTTTTAATTATTCCCGAGGTAATATTGATGTTTTCGTTTAATTTGAAAACATATGCGGTGCCGGAATTTGCTCTCGCTATTTCCCAAGCCTCCTGGAAGGTGTAAACGCTCTGCTCGTGGTTGGCAACGTTGCCGATTCTGAGAACATTATCGGGATCGCGCTCTCCCTCGGTTACCTCTACCCTGCTTCCTGACTTGTAAAGACTGCAGCCCTCGCTAACTGAAAGCTTCGCGCTTGCAAACGCAGTTTTTTCAGAGTTGAAGGTAGCGTCGGAATTGAAAAATACGGTGCCTGCGCCAAACATAGCGCCCGCAATATTCGTGATAGCCGAATCGGCAAAGGTTATGCCGTTAAGATT